>CAIQLE010000315.1 GCA_903872555.1 uncultured bacterium | reverse complement strand
TGAAACCGGCGGAAGCTGTTTCCACCCGATGATGCACTTCTGCATTCGGTTCATGCACCAGCAATGCACCGGTCTGTAAGGCTCGCAATACGATATCGGTTTCTTCTCCGGCACCAAACCACTGGCCCACGCCCAGTCGGCCGTCGAATCCGCCTATACGATCAAATAATTCACGCTGAAAAAATAAGGTAATGGATGACACAGGAATATCGCGAAAATTCGAAGAGCGTTTCCAGCTTAGGATGCCGGGCGGCCTTTCTGCATCTTGCTCAGTCCAGCGGCTGATGACACCTTGTGGTTTATCTATGCGCCGACTGCGCAAGATGATTCTTTCCAGTGTCTGAGGCTCGTACCAGCAATCATCATCCGGAAATCCCAGCCAGGCTCCCTGTGCTGCTGCAATGCCAGTATTGCGGGCGCAGGCAAGATTCGGCGGGCTGTGTTTTAGGTGACGCAAGACGATGCCCAGACAACGTGCGCGGTGCACCACCGGCAGCAGGCGATCATCATCGTTCTGGTCAACGATGATGACTTCAAAATCATGGTAAGTCTGTGCCAGCAGCGAATCGAATAAGCGATTCAGTTCGTTGGTGCGACCGACCGTCGCCAGTATCAGAGAAAAATCACGCATGGGATGCTCCATTCATTGCGAGCTGGGCACGCCGCCGACGTACGCAATAGCGTGCCAGATGGCTGAGGCGCGCAAAAGGATTGATACCACTATGGGACAGCCTGACCTGAAAATCTTCAGCCATAGCTTTGCTGCGTTCGCGCGTGGAGAGACTGCCGGCATGTTCACGGAATGCGGTCAGGGGCAAAGCGATCTGACAAGGCTCGGCAATGTTTGACAGTCGCAGCCAAAGGTCATAGTCCATGGCATATTTCAGTCGCGTATCGAAGAAACCTGCTTCCCACATCAGAGCTCGGCTGACAAAGGTGGCAGGATGGGGAATGAAATTTCCGCGCAAGAGCTGGGCACGGCTATAGCGTGGTGCCTGATAGTTTTCTGCGCGTAGTTTGCCTTCTATCACGCTCATGGTGCGGCCAAAGAGCCAGCGACAGGCAGTGGTCTGAAATGCATGGTCTACCGTGGCCAGGACATCCTTGCGCAGATAAAAATCATCCGAATGCAGATGAGCGATGATGTCGCCGCTGGCGATTTCCATGCCCGCATTCATGGCGCGGCTGATGCCGCCGGCTACATTGTCGAGTCGCTTGATGCGTGGTGATGACTGGCTGCTGAAGGTAGTCTGAAGATTACGCAAATAATCCAGCGTGCCATCAATAGAGCCGCCATCGACCAGAATATATTCGAATGAAGTGTCTTCCTGCATCAGAACGGATTCCACGCAAGTCCGTAACCAGGGCTCGCTGTTAAGGGTGCAGGTAATGATAGAAAATCGTGGCTTCATCATGATGTGGCAATAGCGCCGGGTGGTAGACGATACAAGGCGAGCAAACGTCCTGCCGCCTGACTTGCATGGGCTGCTGTTGCCGCGGGTTGGGGGTAATCAGCGCGCGGCCTGAATGCGCGCAGGGCCTTGGCCAGCTCTGCCATGCTGTCATGCAGACGCAGTTGATCAGGACCGCTGGCGTAGCTCGCCAGTTCGGGCGTGCCGCCCAGTCGCAAGGCAAATACGGTCTTGCCCAGTAACAGTGCTTCCAGCACCGTGGATGGACAAGCCTCTTCACAGACGGAAGGCACCACCACAGCATCTGCTCTGGCGGTCATACGCAGGGTGTCGGCACTGCTTTGCCAGCCCAGAAAATTAACTTGTGGGAAGCATTGACGCAGGTGGGCTTCGTCGGCGCCATCACCAGCAACCGTGATGTGTAGCGCAGTTTCCATACGGGGCATCAGCGCTGTCAGCAGGCTTTCCACGCCTTTCGCCGGATACAGTTTGGCTGCAATGAATACGCGTAGTGCAGCGAAAGGCAGGGCAGGCTGGTGCGTTGCCTTGCTGCGTGCTGAGCTCAGTTCAGCTGCATCGATGAAATTATGTATCGTCACACCCCATGGACCAGCGCCGAAACTGCGCTCCAGATTGCGCTGCAATAAGTCCGACACAAACACCGTCTTATGACGTTTAAATCCCTGCATCACCTCTTGGCGAAAATGCTTCACCGCTAAGCTAGTTATATAAGTTTGCAAGAGATTCGGCTGCCAGCTGCGGCAACCTGCACAATGTTGTGGGCTGGTCTCTGTGCAGATTGCCCCGCGCCGAAAACGTGTATGGATCAGGCAGTCACTGCCCTGATCATGGCGTGTCTGTATGAAATTCACCTGCGCAGGAATATGTCGCGCCACATTTGGCAAGTGGCCGTGATAATGAATCACCTCATAGCCATGCCCACGACGCAGCATGGCTTGTGCAAATCGACGGGCCAATATATGGCGTTTGGGAGGCATGAAGAGGCCGAGTGACATTTCTTTCCAGCCCTCAAATTGCCCGTGCAGTTCAGGGTAGAACTGGCTGCCTGCCGGAAGCTCTGCCTCCAATGCCGCTGATGGAGCATCATCATTCCCCATCAGGTCAACCTGATGACCATCAGCCGCCAGTGCACGTGTGAGTGCCAGCACATGCCGTCCTAGTCCGCCCATGGCCTCGGCGGGGATATCTTCACTGACCATGAGTATGCGCATCTCAGCGAGCTCCCGACATCAGTCGGCGGGTTGAACTCAGCAGTGCCGAACGTTCACTGCTGTGAACGATAAATATCAGACCGATGGCCAGCAACAGCATGCTGCTGATACCTGCCATAACAAACAGCGCTGCCAGACTGTCGCCCATCCACCATCGCAGAGGAAACAGCAAGAGCAAGACGCAGCAGCCAGACAACAGGCTGGGCCGCCAGCAAGCGTTCCAGGTCTCTGCGAGCGTCACAGGTACGGTGCGGCCATGGACATACAATAAAAACAGACTGGTCATCAGCACTGAGCACAGCAGGTGCGCCACGGCGGCGCCGATGATGCCGGCCCAGTGTGTGCCCAGATACACCATGCCTGCGCCCAGCAAGCCGCGCGCGATAGCAAAGCGACCAGTGATGCGGGGATGACCTAAGCCGTCATTCACGAGTGAAGGAATGATGGTGAGTGAATCCATCAGCAAGCCCAGCGTTACCAGCAACAATACCGGATAGCCGCTGTCGACAAATTCGGCACCCACCCAGCGCCTGAGGAAAGTAGCGCCCGTCAATGCAATGATGGCCAGAACCGCAAAATTCAGATACGTCATGAAACGGGTGGCATCCAGATAGAGCTGTTGCATTTGCCTGTCCTGCCCGCTCGCCGCCAGTGCAGAGACACGTGGATAGATCACGCTGGACAGACGGTAAGTCAGCCCGAGTATGCGGCCTGACAGTTGTGCAGGTACGCTGTAGATGGCGAGTGCCACCGGGCCTGCTACTGAAGCAATGATGAGTTTGTCTGCATGCTGATGCAGCATCGAGGCCAGTCGCGATAAATAGCTATGCCCGCTAAAGCGCATCAGTGACAGACAAAGTTCACGCCGCGGCAGTCGGGGTGTGAGCGGCATGCCCAGATGGTTCAGCATAAAACAGAGCCACACCACATTCACGCTCAGTACGGCTACGCGCCCGGCAATCACACCGGCAATGCCGCCGCCGGCCATGGCGATCAGTGCCGACAATATATTCGAAGTAATGCCAAACACCGCCTCTCCGCCGGCTGAACGTTCATAGCGCTGCAAGGCTTGCGGTACGACTAAGAGATAGTTTTGTATCTGTGACAGTGCGAACCCGAATGCGGCCCAATGCAAAGCGCTGAGTGTCTGTGTCTGCAGCGCTGCTGAAACTGTGAAAAAGCGCGCCAGTACCGTAGCTGAACCCGCGGCCAGTAACAGGCCGCCTATCAATCCCAGTGCACCATAAAACATGACACCGAACCAGAAGGTTTCAGAAAAACGCTCACGATCATTTGTTGCATGATGTTGTGCCAGATATTTGATCGCGCCGGCTGACAGATTGATATCTAAAATGCCGAAGTAGCCGACGATGGAGGCAATCAGTGTCACGATGCCAAATCCTTCCAGCCCGAGTCCCTGAATCAGAAAAGGGACGGTTGCCAGCGCGACCAGTGCCGGCAGTGCTGAACCGGCGAAATTCCAGAGTGAGTTACGCAATAGCATGGCGCGCCGATCGTACATAGAGTGGAGATCTGCTGACTGACTGCGTCATATAGGGTAAGGCCAGCGTCAGGCCCAGCAACAGCATGCTGCGGAATTCAATGATAGGCGTACCTATCAACAGCGTAGGTAACCAGAACAAGAGACCTGCCAGTCCTGCATCAGCCATTAATGCATCATTGCCACGCCAGCGTGAGCGTGATTTCAGATAATGAATCATGAAGGCTGCCAGCAGGGCCAGAAATAAACTGAGTCCTGCGATGCCGGATTTCAGGATCAGATGACCAAAGCCACTGTGTACGAAATCAAATTTTCCAAAGTGATAGTCAAGTATCTCTTCATTGCCATAAAAACTGCCCCAGCTGCCGAGACCAAACAGCCAATGGCCTGAGAGGCTGTGTGCAGCCGCTTCGAGTTCATAAAAGCGACTGACTTCGGTCGCGCGATCAGGACCTACGTCATACAGTAAGGAAGATAAAAATCCTGTACTACCGGTATTAAATTGCAGACGCTGGCGCATCAGTGTGGCAGCAGCTGTGACCATGGAAAACAGACCAAATCCACCGTAGAGCAGTCGACGCTGCATAGGCAGGCGCCACATCAGCACCAGGAACATCAGGCCCAGACCGATCAGGGAAGAGCGACGAAACGATAAGGCGACTGTCGCAACTTCCAATGCCAGCAAACCCAGTAAAGCGATACGCCTGAAGAGCGACATACGCACCCCTGGCATCAGCAGCAGCCAGGCGATACAAAAAGCTGCGAGTGCGGCGATATAGTTGTCAGCAATATCGAAATAGACCAGCTTGATGTCCAAGCTCTCAAAATTACGGTAAGGGTTAGCGCTGTCACCACCCCAAAAGACATAGCGTGCCAGACCAAAGACGGCGCGCAGGCCAGCCAGCAAAAGCATCAACAGCAATAATCGCCGTCTGTCTGCAGGACTCTGCAAGGCCATCAGTAGCAAGAGCGAAAAGCAGGCCATATTGAATACATTCAGAATCCCGTTGTAGCCGAAAATCACCAGCGCTTCCTGACCTGCCATCAGGCCGAGGAATAGATGTCCCAGCATCATGAAGCTGAAGGCGGCTATAAATGTGGGAAAAGGCGATGCTGTGAGTGATGGCCGTGCTTGATTCAGATACCGCAGGACCATCGTTGTCGTAGCCGCCCAGAGCAGTAAATTCAGCAGGGAATAATGAAACAGTCCGGTACCGCGTGCATACAAAGTGTTTTCTTCCTGCAGCTGGCCCCAGGTCGAAGAAGAAAACAGACAGAGAATGGCCACAAAGCCGAGTGCAAACACAGCCGGCAGACGCAGGCAGAGTGCCATGGTTAGTGGCAGCACCAGCAGCACGGCCAGCAGCAAGGAAAAATCATCAGCGAAGGTACTGGCTTGCATCGGCTTACTGTGCCCTCACACACGCAGAGCGAGAGGCTCAGTTCGTGTGGCAGCGCTTGCATGGGCTGTATCCGCCGCATTCGCTAAAGGCGTACTGCTCTGCAGTGCCATGAAGTGCTGCACCGTCAGCCGTATGCCTTCGCGCAAAGGCATCCTGGGCGACCAGCCCAGACTACGCAGGCGGCTCGAGTCGAGTAATTTACGCGGAGTGCCATCGGGCTTGCTGTTATCAAAGGCAATATGGCCTTCATAACCAGTGATTTCGGCGATCAGCAGTGCCAGCATCGCTATGCGTATTTCTTCGCCGCTGCCCGCATTCAGATGTGAGCATTGCGGTGCTGTCAGTTTTGCCAATGTCTCACGTGACTGTCGCATCAGATGCAGACAGGCCGAAGCCATATCATCCACATATAAAAATTCACGTAGCGGCTGGCCACTGCCCCAGATCATGACCTCACTCGCCTGAGTCACTTGCGCATCATGGAAGCGGCGTATCAGGCCCGGCAACACATGGCTGTCTTCTTTGTGAAAATTATCACCGGGTCCGTACAGATTCGTCGGCATGATGCTGCGAAAGTCGGTACCGTACTGACGGTTGTAGCTTTCACACAGCTTGATGCCGGCAATTTTTGCAATCGCATACGCTTCGTTGGTGGCTTCCAGCGGTCCACCCAGCAGATATTCTTCGCGGATAGGTTGTGGTGCAGCACGCGGATAGATGCAGGAAGAGCCCAGAAACAGCAGCTTCTGCATTCTGTGCTTCCACGCGCAGTGAATCACATTGCTTTCTATCTGCAGATTCTGGCGTATGAATTCTGCCGGATAGTGCTGGTTAGCGTAGATGCCGCCTACGCGTGCAGCGGCCAGGTAGACAGTGCCTATGGCTTGCTCTGCAAAGAAATCCTGAACTTGCGACTCTTGCGTGAGATCTAGCTCTTCATGACTGCGCAAAATCAGCTGACAACCTGCTTGCTTGCGCAAGGCACGCACGATGGCTGAGCCGACCATGCCGCGATGACCGGCAACGAAAACACGTTCCTGTGCATGTTTACTCATGATGTGCGAAGGCAGTGAAGCCATTGCTACGGACCAGTGCATATTTGCGTGCCGCCGCCAGATCAAAGTCCACCATTTCAGCTACCAGTTCAGGCAAGCCTATCTGTGGCTCCCAACCCAGACGCTCACGCGCTTTGCTCGCATCCCCGAGCAGGGTTTCGACTTCGGTGGGGCGGAAATAGCGTGAATCAACTCTGACGATAATTTGTCCTTCCTGCACACCCTCATGTTCCTGACTGGATTCCACACGTGCAAACTCATCCACGCCATTCTCATGCCAGCTGAGTTCCAGACCAAGCTGAGCCGCTGCCATATTCACAAAATCACGCACGCTGCTTTGCCTGCCAGTGGCAATCACAAAATCTTCGGGATGATCTTGCTGCAGCATTAGCCATTGCATCCTGACGTAGTCACGCGCATGACCCCAGTCACGCAGGGAATCCAGATTGCCTAAGTACAGGCAGGCCTGTTGTCCCAGCGCGATGCGCGCCAACCCGCGTGTGATTTTGCGCGTGACGAAGGTTTCGCCACGCCGGCATGATTCATGATTGAACAGAATGCCATTACAGGCATACATGCCATAGGCTTCACGATAGTTCACCGTGATCCAGTAGGCATACAGCTTGGCGGCGGCGTAAGGACTGCGCGGGTAGAAGGGCGTGGTCTCGGTCTGCGGTGTTTCCTGCACATTGCCATACAGCTCGGATGTGGATGCCTGATAAAAGCGCGTTTTTTTCTCCAGCCCGAGTATGCGTATGGCTTCCAGTAAGCGCAGTGTTCCGAGTGCATCTGAGTTAGCTGTGTATTCCGGCTCTTCAAACGATACGGCGACATGACTTTGTGCGGCCAGATTATAAATTTCATCCGGCTGAGTTTGTTGTATCACGCGTATCAGTGAGGCAGTGTCGGTCATGTCACCGTGATGCAGGATGAAGCGTCTGTCGGTCTCATGCGGATCCTGATACAGATGGTCGATGCGTCCCGTATTGAGCTGAGATCCGCGCCGCTTGATGCCATGCACGATATAGCCTTTCGACAGCAACAGTTCAGATAGATAAGCACCATCCTGTCCGGTGACGCCAGTGATGAGAGCGACTTTCGCATTCGTGTGCTGCAGGGGCTTGGTAGCGCTCATGAATTTGGGTTCGACTTTTTAAAGTTTGATTCTGTACTGATGAGCGCAACGCGAATTGCGTAGCCTCATGCAGCAGCGTACCGTATCGTTTTGCTCAATAGCCTTCAGGATTCTGATGTTGCCAGCGCCATTGATCGCTGCACATCTGCGCCAGTTTTTTTTCAGCACGCCAGCCCAGCAATTCCTGGGCTGCCGTGGCTAAGGCATAGCAGCTGGCAACATCTCCGCTGCGTCGCGGGGCTATGCGTTTAGGTATTGCTTTGCCACTGGCGCGTTCAAAGGCGGCCACTGCCTGCAAGACACTGACTCCCTGACCGGTACCGAGATTGACGGTGAAATTGCCCGAATGACTGAATAATCTTTCGAGTGCTGCCAGATGGCCGCGCGCCAGATCCATCACATGAATGTAGTCGCGCACACCGGTACCATCAGGGGTGGGATAGTCATCACCGAAAACCGAGAGATACTCACGCCGGCCTACAGCCACCTGAGCAAGATAGGGCATGAGATTGCCGGGTTCGCCGCGCGGATCTTCACCTAGACGACCACTCTCATGCGCGCCGGCAGGATTGAAGTAACGCAGGGTGGCAATACGCCATTCATGATCGGATTGCGCCAGATCTTCCAGTATCTGCTCCACCATCAATTTAGAGCGGCCATACGGATTGGTGACAGACAAAGCGGCTGATTCAGGGATGGGCACCTGCTGCGGATGGCCATACACCGTGGCTGAAGAGCTGAAGACCAGCTTGCGGACTCCTTGCTGATGCAGAGCGCGTAACAGCGATACGCTGCCACAGACATTATTGTCAAAATAATCCAGTGGTCGTGTGACTGAATCTGCAACCGATTTCAGTCCTGCAAAATGAATCACGGCAGAGACAGATTCTTGCTGTAATAATTTACTCAGGGCAGCATAATCACGTACATCAAGTGTGTAAAAACGCAGATCACGACCCGCCAGTTCGGTAATGCGCTCAATCGCACGCGCTGAGCTATTGCAGAGATTGTCGATAGCGACGATATGCCAGCCCGCCTGCAGCAGACAGACGCAAGTGTGTGAACCTATATAACCGGCAGCGCCGGTGATGAGTATGGTTTTCCCCATGGCGCTTCAGTGCATGACCTGAACGGCAGGGCGTCGGGTCATATTTTCCGTATGTATATGGCGTGCAGCAATCTGAGCCAGAAAGCTTTTGAACTCATCCGCCAATTCACTGTGTTTGAGAGCGAATTCAACGGTGGCCTGTAAATAGCCCTGTTTGGTACCGCAGTCATAGCGCTTGCCATCGAATTGATACGACAGCAGTGCTTCTGATTTCATCAGCTGTGCAATACCATCAGTCAGCTGTAATTCACCTCCGGCACCAGGCTGCAGCTCGCGCAGATGACGGAAGATCGCGGGTGTCAGGATGTAGCGGCCGACCACACCCATATTCGAAGGTGCCAGCTCTGGTGTGGGTTTTTCTACGATGCCATGAAGCTTCAGCAAGCGATCCGCCACAGGCCGGCCTTCGACAATGCCATAGGAACTGCTTTGCTCCATGCGTATGGCTTCAACACCGATGATGCTGCTGCCGTAATGGGCATGCAGATCGGTCATTTGCTTCATCACAGGGATGTCGGCATCCAGTAAATCATCGGCCAGAATGACAGCAAAGGGTTCATCCTGCACCAGTCTTTCCGCACACAGCACGGCATGTCCCAAGCCCAGCGCTTCAGATTGACGTACGTACACGCACTGCACATTGTCGGGTTTTATCTCCCGTATCATCGCCAGCAGCTCATGCTTGTGACGCGCTACTAGTTCAGCTTCCAGCTCGTAGGCTTTATCGAAATGATCTTCTATGGCGCGTTTATTTCTGCCCGTAATAAAGATCATTTCAGTCAGGCCGGCTGCACTCGCTTCTTCTACCGCATATTGAATCAAGGGTTTGTCAACCACGGGCAGCATTTCCTTGGGACTGGCTTTGGTCGCAGGAAGAAAACGTGTGCCCAGACCAGCTACCGGGAATACAGCTTTACTGATTTTTTTGCGCATGTGTCTCAGTGTCTGAAGTGATGTCTGATTCTGAAAATGAGAAGAGCAGCAACAGCATTGCCACTAAAATCGCCGAAGCGATATCAAAACACCAGTCGAGCAGTGAAGCGTTGCGGTAAGGCAGAAAGGATTGAATGCTCTCGTCAATCAGACCCAGCAAAGCGATAAGCATGATGCTGATCATGGCTTGCCAGCGAGGTCGAGCGACGATGGCACCAAAGGAGATTGCAGTCATCAGGCCATACGCCAGCACATGCAATAGTTTGTCGCCGAAACGATCCGAGAGTGCATGTGCCTGTCCCGGTATTGATCCCAGTCCTACCATCAGCAGGAAAAACAGTAGAAGTGCTGTGATACGAAGCGGACGCAAAGACCAAGTCATGGAAAGATGAAGGAGTGCGCTTTTATGCACGGCCATAGGCATCATGCAGACGTACGATATCGTCTTCGCCCAGATAGCTTCCGGACTGAACTTCTATCAGTTCGAGTGGAATCTTCCCCGGGTTTTCCAGTGAGTGAATGATGCCGACATCAATCAGGGTGCTTTGATTTTCTGTCAGCAGATAATCTTTTTCGCCATCAATCACGCGTGCTGTACCGGATACGACTATCCAGTGTTCAGAACGGTGATGATGCATCTGTACTGACAGTTTGCCGCCGGGCTTGACGGTAATGAGTTTGACCTGAAAGCGCTGTCCCTGAACCACAGCATCATAGCTGCCCCAGGGACGCAATACCTGACGGTGTGCGAGTGCCTCGTTTCTGTCTTTTTGTTGCAGCTGCTTTACCAGCTTGCGCGTGTCCTGAGCGCGTTGCTTATCCATCACCAGCAAGGCATCTTTGGTATCAATGATGACGATATCTTTCAGACCCAGCGCAGCAACCAGACGGCCCTGAGACTGAATCAGGCAGTTGTGGCAATCATCGCTCAATACATCGCCTTGTATCGCGTTGCCAAGCTCATCCTGAGCGGAAGATTCCCATACAGATGACCATGATCCTATGTCGGACCAGCCGGCATCCAGCGTGATCATGGCCGATTTATCGGTGCGCTCCATCAGCGCATAGTCAATCGAGATATTGGGATTTTCCGCATAGCTGTCTGCATCCAGATGCAGGATGCGAGCATCCTGCTGCAACTTCTCGACAGCGCGCTCGCATGCGGAAAGTATGTCAGGCGCATGTACAGCCATTTCGCTGATCAGCTGATTGCAATGAAACAGGAACATGCCACTGTTCCAGAAATACTGACCGCTTAAAACAAATTGTTCAGCGCTCTCGCGACTGGGTTTTTCTACAAATGCATCGATTTTCAAGGTGCGTTTGCCCATGGCTGCGCCAGCCTGCAGGTAGCCATAGCCTGTTTCGGGCGTGTCCGGAACGATGCCGAAGCCCATCAAATAGCCTTCACTGGCG
>CAIQLE010000314.1 GCA_903872555.1 uncultured bacterium | reverse complement strand
TGGGGCGGTCTGGGCGGCACTTTCTTCTGGGTTGATCCGAAAGAGCAGCTGGTAGGCATCATGATGGCGCAGACGCCGGGGCCTATACGTCAGTCTTATCGCCGCATGTTCAAGACGCTGGTGTATCAGGCGATTGAGTAAGCTGATTGAATCAGGCGATTGAATTAGCTATATGCCTAATGCAGCTGAGTATAGGAAACAAGAAAGCGATGTCTTGTGCGCATATTTTGTTCGCGCAAGACATCTGCATTCAGCACAGGTAATGCACTGAGCTTAATCCAGCAAATGCGTGAGTAATCCTTCAAACGCCACGGGATCAAAGACTCCGTTGTCCAGCCTTGCAATGCCCGGATGTTCGGGCGGCTGCACACGTCGCTGCAAATACACATCCCAGTGCGCAAGCTTCCATGAATCACGCGCATCAGCGCGCTGCTCTATCCGCCGCCGCGCTTCTTCGCTGGACAAATCTATCCATGCAATTTTGCACACGGTCTCGGCGGCTAAGCCTAATTCTTGCGGACGGAAAAATTTACCGGCCATAATTTCGCGAGTGAAAGGGCCGACCAGAATCACGGAGATGCCCAGTTCCAGATTTTCACGCGCGATATTTAGCAGGCCTGAGTATTCCTGATCCCGCAGATGCTCCAGATAGGCGGGGCTATCGCGATCTGCCGGATCACCCGTCAGCAGCCCCATGATGTGTGAGCTGAATTCGCCGTAAGCGGTGTCTTTGTCGAGGAAGCAAAAATGTTGGCCACTCTTTTGCGCGAGCAAGGGCAGGGCGCGTTTGGCCAGGGTGGTCTTGCCAGTGCCGGCGTGGCCTGCAAAGAGCATTAATCTTGGTGTGGGCATGATCGTCAGTAAACGTATATGAGCGTATGTGAGTGTATGTGAGCGTATGAATCTGAGTGTGATGATGTCAGCTTAGATCAATTCAACGCAAGCTGACGTAATTTATCTGAATCACAATGAAATCCGCGGTGTGCAATGAAATCCAAGCAGGGCACAGCTTGACGGATCTCCTGATGGCCTTGATTATGAAATTAACAATCTAAAATTTCGCTGGATTAAAAGCTTGAACCTCAAGCTTGAGCTACAAGCTCTCAGGGCTTTTTTTCTGCACTGAAAAGATTGTATGATGCAGTAGAGTTCTGGTGAACACGTAAAGCATCTCAGCATCAAAGTAAGTAAGTTTCAAAGCAATTTCACTTCATTTAATGAGACGAGAACAAGCATATGGCTGAAATCAATACTCCCGGTTCCCTGCTGGTTGGCGAAGGCGTGTTCATGAAGGGTTCCATGCGCGTCCCCGGCGTGGCCAGCATCGATGGCAAGGTGGAAGGCGATCTGACCGCAGACACGGTGCTTATTCAGGGCAATGGCTCTATTGATGGCCGCACGACGGCTGACCATGTGCGTGTCGCCGGCGCCCTGACCAATACGACCGTGGCCAACAAGACCTTGGTAGTTGAATCCTCCGGTCTGGTCTCTGGCACCATCTCTTACACCGATCTGGAAATCAAGAAGGGTGGTTCGCTACAAGGCAACATCCACAAAGTGGGTGAGGAGCCTAAGCATTTCGGCGTCAGTCCAGCGCCGGCTCCAGCTCCAACTCCAACTCCAACTCCAGCGCCAGCCCCGACCCTGCCAGTTGCTGCAAAGACTGAGCAAGTGGCAAAGGAGGAGGCAGGCAATCAAGCCGGTGCTGACAAAGCAGGTGCTGAAAAGGCCGCCGCCGATAAAGTGGCCTCGGATAAAGCAGTCGCGGATAAAGCCACCGCAGAAAAAGCGGTCGCCGATAAAGCCGGCGAACCACCTACGCTGCCCTGATTAAATGAGGCGAGTATGAAGATCACGTTCACAGCTACAGCGGCTGCCATGCTATCTGCTGTACTGATGCTGCCTCCAGCGCAGGCTCAGATGCGGGCAGAAGATGTCG
>CAIQLE010000313.1 GCA_903872555.1 uncultured bacterium | reverse complement strand
TGATCTGACGCAAGCCATCATTTTGCCGACGCATATTCCACCTGAGCGCAGGCTGGTTTTTTACCCGGGCTCATCGATAGGTAATTTTGATCCGGCCCATGCGGCTGATTTGCTGCGGCGCGTGCGGGATTTGCTAGACGACGATGGCGCCTTGCTGATCGGCTTTGATTTGGTTAAAGAAGTCGGGGTGCTGGAGGCTGCTTACGATGATGCTGCGGGCGTGACAGCGGCATTTAATCTCAATATTCTGCAGCATGTAAACGCTATCATCGGCAGTGATTTTTCTGAGGATGACTGGCGCCATGTCGCCTTTTTTAATCCTGTACATTCACGTATTGAAATGCATCTGGAAGCGGTCGCTGAGATCCTGGTGCGCTGGCCCAATGGCGAGCGGCACTTTGCTGCGGGTGAGCGCATTCATACGGAAAACAGTTACAAATATCGTGCCGACGATTTTGTCAGTCTGCTTGCTGCGAACGGTTTTAGTCGTAGCACCGTGTGGACTGATGCGCAGGGCTGGTTTGCTGTCTTGATGGCGCGACCCTGATAGTTTGACTAGGTACTTTGATTAGGTACTTTGACTATTTATTTTGACTGATGCATTTGCCATGAAACGCTCTTCCCTCACTGAACACTATCGCTACGTGCGCGGGCAATCGCTTGCGCTGGTGGCACCTTTGTCGGCCGAAGACTGTTGTGTGCAATCGATGCCGGACGCCAGTCCGGCAAAGTGGCATCTGGGGCACACGACCTGGTTTTTCGAGACCTTCATTCTGGAACAGCTGGAAAAAGAATTTCAACCCTTCGACGCAGCGTTCCGGGTCTTGTTTAATTCGTATTACAAACGCATAGGCGAGCAGCATCCGCGGTCGCAGCGCGGGGCATTAACCCGACCGGGCCTGGACCATGTGCTGGCTTATCGCGCTAATGTGGACCAGCGTATGCAAGCGCTGCTAGGTAGTGAGATGCACAGTGAGCCGAGTAGCGAGCTAGGTAATGAGCTTATGGCTGATCTCGACCGTCTGGTCGAGCTGGGTCTGCATCACGAACAGCAGCATCAGGAATTACTGATGACGGATATCAAGCACCTGCTCTCGCTGAACCCGCTGTATCCGGCCTATACCGCTGAACCAGCAGTTATCGCTGCATCGACTACAAGCCATCAGCACGCCGGCCTGCCAAATGCGGGCTGGCAGGATTGCGCCGGTGGCTTAGTCGAGATTGGTCATGTGGGCGACGGCTTTTGTTTTGATAATGAGACGCCGCGTCACAGTGTGTTTTTGCGCCCTTACAAACTGGCGACAACGCTGGTGACCAACGCAGAGTACGCAGCCTTTATCGAGGCCGGCGGATATACGCATGCTGCTTACTGGCTGGCAGAAGGCTGGGACTGGCAACGCGCACAAGGGCGCGCTCATCCTTTGTACTGGCAACAGGGTGAATCCGGCTGGCAGGAATTCAGGCTCAACGGCATGAACGATCTGGACCCGGCCTTACCCGTTGTGCACTTGTCTTACTTTGAGGCCGATGCCTATGCCCGCTGGGCTCAGGCGCGTTTACCCACCGAGGCTGAGTGGGAACATGCAGCTGCTACCCATGCCGATAACTTCGTGCACCTGAGCGACCAGGCATGGCAATGGACTGCAACTAGCTATGCGCCCTACCCCGGATTTCGCGCACCGGAGGGAGCCTTGGGCGAGTACAACGGTAAGTTCATGGTGAACCAGTACGTATTGCGCGGCGGCTCCGCTGCGACACCTGCCGGACATACCCGTTTGAGTTACCGGAATTTTTTCCCGGCAGGTGCATGCTGGCAGTTTTCAGGGATTCGGCTGGCGCAGGACTGCTAAATTGTCAGGATCCGTTGTCGCTCAGCTTAGCCGCACTGATTAGCTTTCCACCACTTGCACGCCGCGCCAGAAAGCCACATGGCCGGCAATATTGCTGGCTTCGCGCTTAGGGTGCGGATAAAACCAGGCCGCATCCTGATTGGTCTCTTCACCAACCACGACGTTGTAATAACTGGCTTCGCCCTTCCATGCGCACTTCGTATGATTGTCACTCGGCTGAAAATACTGCATGTGCAAGCTATCAGCCGGAAAATAATAATTGCCTTCTATTTTTTCAAATTTCTCGGTCTGGGCGATGACGACGCCCTGCCATGTTGCTTCAAGCATGCTGGTTCCTTGCTGTGTTTTATCGATGTGAGTATCGATGTAAGTATCGATTTGGCTATCGATTTGGCTATCGAAGAAAACCCTGCGTCTGATTCCTATGCAGGGGAACACTACTTTGCCACGACCAGCGCAATTCCGCTCAGGACTTTGCAACCTGTGGCTTGGTGTCGACCGGCAGGCACAGCAGTCCCGTCAGCAATGCCAGCGCGATATGTAACAGGTACAAGGAATTGAAGTCCGAGCGTTGTAGCGTCGCATGACCCAGCAGCGCTACCGTCAGCGCCACACCAAGCACCGAGCCGATTTGACGCGTAGCCTGGTTGACCGCACTCCCAACAGCGTAGTGCGCAACGGGCAGGCGACTCACGGCTGCTGCAGACAAAGACGGCAGCACCAAACCAACCGCGATCCCGCTCATCATCAGTCCGGGAAGCCAGTGCAGCAGATAGTTCGGCTCGTTGCCGGGCACAAGAAAGAACCATAGACTGCTGAAGGCATACAGCAGCGAACCACCCACCAAAAATCGTCGATGACCCAAACGCGATGCGAATCGGCCGGTGACAATTGCTGTCGGCATCACAAGCAGTGGCCCAGGCGTTACGGCCAGCCCCGCCTGCGGCAGACTGTAGTGCCAGATGTTCATCATGTAAAAGAAAAAGGTCAGGAACATCATAGAGAACGCAATGCCAAAGCTCAGTGTGGCGAGGTTGACGTAGCGGTAGGTACGGTGATGAAACAAAGCCAGGTCAACCAGCGGCTGTTGGGCTCTGCGTGCCCAGGCAACAAATGCAAGCGCAGCTATAAAGCCGGTGATACCCATAATCGTCAGGTCCGTAGCGCTCCAATTGGGCGCATCAAACTCGACGATAGCAAGCGTGATCGCACCCACGGCCAGCATCAGCAAAGCCATACCTACGCCGTCCACACGTCGGCGTTCACCAGATTTGATCGATTCTGTCATCAGTGAAGCGCCACGCCATAAAGCGAAGCCACCTATAGGAAGGTTGATGTAGAACGCCCATGGCCAGCCGAAATGATCGATCACGAAGCTGCCTGCGCTGGGCCCCACGGCAGCGGCGAGTCCGCCGACAGCGCCCCACAGACTCACCACGACGGCACGCTGGGTCTGCGCAAAAGCTCCAAGTACGATCGACAGTGATGCAGGCGTCAGCAGTGCCGCCCCGATCGCCTGCAGCACACGAGCCGTGACTAACCAGCCCACGTTACCAGCCAGGCCGCAAGCAGCCGATGCGGCCAGGAACAAAGCAACGCCAATCAGGAAGACGCGCTTACGCCCATGCGTGTCAGCCAGACCCCCTGCGGGAATGAGCATCGTTGCATAGACCACGGTGTAGGCATTGAGTACCCACGACAGGTCAGCCGGCGAGGCTGTCGGAAATGCATGCCGCAGTGGATCGAAAGCAGCGAACAGCATCGTTGTGTCCAGCGACACAAGGAAAGTGGCGATGCTGGCAACCCAGAACACCGGCCAAGGCGACGTCATGTCGGCTTGGGTCGACGTCAAACCGGTCGCAGTGTCAGCGCTTGGTACAGCGCTCAGGCCAGAGGTATCTGAAGTTTTCATGTTTTATATGATGAACGTAATATTTGTTGACGAACAAAAGTTCGACGGCTATATGGGCTGAAAATCAGCGGACGGAAACGGGTTGGTGCTTCTGGATCAGCGCTTCGCGGGTTTGTGCAAGCAAGGCACGACCGGCCTTGCCGCCTAGCGTACGGGCAAGTTGCAGTGCGCCGACCATGGTGGCAGTTATGACCTCGGCTTGCTCAGGATCGACTCCTTCGGGCAGTGCCGATCGCACAAACTCAACAAGGTAATTGACGCGGCGACGCGCCTCATGTTGTACCGCATCGCCCTGCCTCGTCATTTCTGAAGCCAAGGCTGCGACAACACAACCATGCTCTGCACGCTCCAGATGGGTGTCATGCAGATACGACCAGACGAGCGAAGAAAAACGGCTGTCACCTTTGGACATTCGGCGCGCCATTGACGCCGAAAGTGCGGCTTGATTATCGCGACTGGCCTGTTGCATAGCCTCGACCAACAGTGCGTCACGAGAGGCAAAGTGAGCATAGAAGCCACCGTGCGTGAGGCCTGCTTCCTTCATGATGTCAGCAACCCCCACACCACGGTAGCCAGCTCGACGAATTGCTCGAGCTGCCACGTCAACGATGCGCTCGTGGCTCTGTTCTTTTTTGGTTAGGTTGGTAGTCATGTCGAGCAAATATTATGACCATCATATTTTCTTGTCAAGCACGGAGCCTGCAAGCCAAACCCTTCGAATCCCACCCGCATGCATGCGTACTCTCTCCGCTAAAAACAAAAAAACCC
>CAIQLE010000312.1 GCA_903872555.1 uncultured bacterium | reverse complement strand
GCCAGCCTATGTCGACAGCCGCCTTGCCGTTCGCATTTGCATCGGCAGTAAAACGCTCAGGCACGGGTGCGGCTGGCTTGAAGAACGTAGGCACAAAGGAACAGCCTGACAGCGTCAGTGTTCCGGCAACGATCAGAAGAGGGAGTTTTTTTAAGCTCATTATTTTTTCTCGTTATCTTGCAAATTCGCAGCGTACAGTTTGCGCTGACGTTCGCTGCCTTTGAAAATGCTGCGCACCACGACAAAGAACACTGGCACAAAGAAGACGGCCAGTACGGTCGCTGTAATCATGCCGCCCATCACGCCGGTACCGATGGCGCGCTGGCTGGCGGAACCTGCGCCGGTCGCAATCACCAGTGGCAGCACACCCAGAATGAAGGCGAGTGAGGTCATGATGATGGGACGGAAGCGCAGCTTGACGGCAGTCAGCGTGGCTTCGATCAGACCCATGCCGCTGGCCTGCAAATCTTTGGCGAATTCAATAATCAGAATCGCATTCTTGGCCGACAGGCCGATGATGGCGATTAGACCGACTTTGAAATACACATCATTCGGCATGTCACGGAACACAGTAAACATCACTGCACCCAGCACACCCAGCGGCACGACCAGCAAGACCGCGATAGGTATCGAGGTGCTGTCATACAGCGCGGCCAGCACCAGAAAGACAGCCAGTAATGAAAGAGCAAACAGAGCGGTCGCGGTTGAGCCTGCCGCTTTTTCTTCAAACGACTGGCCGGCCCATTCATAACCTATGCCATTCGGCAGTTGTGCCACCAGTTTTTCAACTTCAGCCAATGCATCACCGGATGAAGCGCCCGGTGCAGCATCGCCTTGTATCTTCATTGCCGGATAACCATTGAAGCGCACCAGCTGCACAGGACCATTAATCCAGCGGCTGTGCATGAAGGCAGAGAAGGGGACCATCTTGCCCTGATCATTACGTAAGTGGAGCTTGTCCAGATCTTCCGGCATCAGACGCTTTTCAGGCACAGCTTGCAAGATCACGCGTTGCTGACGGCCCTGATTCGGGAAGTCATTCACATAGATCGAACCAAAGGTGCCTGACAACGTGGCATTGATGTCGGCCAGAGATACGCCCAGTGCGTTGGCTTTATCTCGGTCAATTTCAAGACGCAGCTGAGGAGAATCCTCCATGCCTTCCGGACGTGCACTCTTGATGACAGCGCTCTTCGACATCATGCCCAGCAACTGATTACGTGCCGCCAGCAAAGCGTCATGACCTATGCCGGAACGGTCTTGCAGGCGCAGCGAAAATCCGGTGGCATTGCCCAGTTCACGGATCGCTGGCGGATTGACGGTAAAGACTATCGCGTCACGTATGGTCATCATCAGGCTCATGGCCTTGGTCGCTATGCCTTGCGAACTGGTCTCAGGTGTTTTGCGTTCATTCCAGTCTTTCAGCGGGACGAACAGCAGGCCGCCATTCTGACCATTGCCCGAGAAGCTGAAACCCAAAACCGACACAATCGCTTCAACACCCGGCTGCTTCATGAAGTATTGCTCAGCCTGTTCCATCACACCCAGGGTGCGACCAGTGCTGGCGCCCGGAGGCAATTGCACATTCGCCAGCAGATAGCCCTGATCTTCAGCCGGCAGGAAAGAAGTCGGCATGCGTGAAGCCATCCAGACCACGCAGACGATGATGGCGGCATACACCACCAGCGTGCGGCTGGTGGATTTCAGCATCTTGGCTACGCGAGTCTGATAGCCATGCGCTGTTTTATTAAAGAAGCGGTTGAAAGCACCAAAAAACCCTTTGCGTTCATGATGTGCCGGGTCGATAGGTTTGAGCAGGGTTGCACAGAGTGCCGGTGTCAGTGTCAGTGCCATGATGGCGGAGAACACCATGGCCGATACCATGGACATGGAGAACTGACGATAGATGGCGCCGACTGAGCCGGAAAAGAAAGCCATAGGGACGAACACCGCAATCAGCACCAGCGTAATGCCGATGATGGCGCCCGTGATCTGCTTCATGGCCTTGATGGTGGCGTCGCGCGGCTGCAGTCCTTCTTCGCTCATGATGCGTTCAACGTTCTCCACCACCACGATGGCATCGTCCACCAAAATACCAATCGCCAGCACCATGCCGAACATGGTCAGCACATTGATCGAATAGCCAAACATATACATGGTGGCGAAGGTGCCCATCAGCGAGATAGGCACAACGATCGCAGGAATCAGTGTGTAGCGCAGGTTCTTCAGGAACACCAGCATCACCAGGAAGACCAGAGCAACCGCTTCAAGCAGGGTCTTGACGACTTCTTCAATCGAGATCTTCACGAAGAGTGAGGTGTCATAAGGCACGACATATTCAACGCCTTGCGGGAAAAACTTCGACAGCTCTTCCATTTTTGCGCGCACCAGCGTCGCTGTTTCCAGTGCATTTGCCGTAGGTGTCAGCTGTACACCAATCGCAGCAATCGGCTTGCCGTTCAGGCGTGCCGCAAAGCCGTAAGACTGACCTGCAACTTCGACACGACCGATATCGCGTATGCGTACTGTTGCACCGCCCGCGGTCGCGCGTAAGACGATATTGCCGAATTCTTCAATACTGGACAACTGGCCTGTGACCACAATCGAAGTGGCAATGCGCTGTGAGCTAGGGGCTGGTAAATCACCCAGAATGCCCGCAGAGAATTGCGCATTCTGATTGCGTATAGCCTGCACCACATCATTCGGTGTGAGCTTGTAACCCAAGAGCTTGTCCGGATCAACCCAGACGCGCATGGCACGTTCGGTACCGAAGAGCTGAGCCACACCTACACCGGGGATACGTTTGATTTCATTGATGACGTTACGTGCCAGATAATCACCCAGTGCGACCGGTGAATAATCTCCGCTCACGGTGCGCAGATTCACGAACATCAGCAGATTGCTGCGTGCCCGGGTGATAGTCACGCCCTGCTGAACTACGGCTTGCGGCAGACGTGCCTCAATCCGCTTGAGTCGATTTTGCACATCGACGGCAGCGAGTTCAGGATTGGTGCCGTTCGTGAAAGTGACGGATACCTGAGACTGACCATCGGACTGGCTCTGCGATTCGATGTAGAGCATATTTTCCGCGCCATTCATCTCCTGTTCGATCAGGCTGGTCACGCTCTCGTCCACCGTTTGCGCTGAAGCGCCGGGATAGACCGAGTTGACGATGACGGTGGGCGGTGCAATCTGCGGATACTGTGAGACCGGCAGATTCGGGATCGCCAGAATGCCGGCCAACAGGATGAACAATGCGATTACCCATGCGAACACGGGTCTATCGATAAAAAACTTTGCCATGACTTGGCTTCCTTATTTCTTTTCTTTAGGTGCAGCAGGCGCTGGCGAAAGGGCAGGTGCTGCGGGTGCTGTCGGTGCATTTGCAGCCGGAGCGGCAGCCGGTGTCGCAGCTTCGCCGTTTGCCCATGGCAGTGGCTTGACGGTTGCACCCGGTTTGGCTTTTTGCAGACCTTCAACAATGATCTGGTCGCCTTGCTTCAGGCCGGAACTGATGATCCAGTTCTGAGCATAAGCGCCATCGGTCTTGACCGGACGGGGCGTGACCTTGCCCGCTGCATCGACGGTCATGACCATAGAGCCATCAGCGGTGCGCATCACCGCCTGTTGCGGCACCGTGATGGTGCCGGGACGCACACCCTGCTCAAGCCGTACACGGACATACATGCCTGGCAGCAGATCGCGCTGGGGATTCGGGAACTGGGCGCGCAGGATGACGGAACTGGATGCAGGATCGACCACCGCTTCAGAAAACAAGAGCTGACCCGAATGCGGATAGGCACGTCCATCTTCCGTCACCAGAGTCAGTTTGGCTTTGACGCCGCCATGACCGGACTGCGAAACGATCTCGCGCAAGCGTGTCATTTCAACGCTGGACTGCGTCAGCGTCACATAAATAGGATCAAGCTGCTGAATCAGGGCCAGACTTTGCTGGTCATTCTGAGTCACGAGGGCGCCTTCGGTCACCAGTGCACGGCCTATGCGGCCCGAGATCGGTGCAGTGATGGTTGCGTAAGAGAGATTCAGTTTGGCGATGTCGAGTGCAGCGCGTGCCGAAGCCACATCAGCGGCAGCCAGTTTTTGCGCATTATCGAGATCATCAAATTCCTGCTTACTGATCGCATTGCTTTCGACCAGACCACGGTAACGCTTGAGCTTGCCATTGGCCTGCGAGAGATTGGCTTCAGCCCGAATCAGTACGGCCTCAGCGCTGCCATAGGCGGCCTGAAAGGGCGCAGCATCAATCTGGAACAGTGTCTGACCGGCCTGTACTTCGCTGCCTTCATTGAAAATGCGTTTTTGTACTATGCCGCCCACGCGCGCCCGAACTTCTGCGGTACGCACTGCTTCAATCCGGCCGGGCAGTTCAGTGATATTCGATACCGTTTCAGGTGCCACGGTAATGACCGACACTGGCGCCGGTGGCGGACCGCCCGCGCCGGGCGCGGCCGCATCTTTCTTTGCGCCGCAGGCGGCCAGAGTCAGCAAAATGCCGGGAATAAGGAGCTTGCGCACAGTATGTATAGCGTTCATGAGTTCTCACACAGATCAAAAGCATTTGCCCGACAGCGTATACGGCCGGTCGGGCAAAGGGTAGCAAACGGGAACAGGCCCCGGAATGGATTAAAACGCAGCTACTATTACAGCTGCTCATTACTCTGACAAGATAAAACCTCAGGCGCGCCTGAATTTATTGCGCGCCTTTTTCTTTCATTAAGCAAAACTTTGTGAGCTGCGAATCAGTCCGCCGTCAGCAGACTGTCAGCGCTCAGTCAGTTCAGCATTGAGCACTGCGGCAGGCACCGTATCAGCGCGCTTCCAGCAGAGCATTCAGTTCAGCCAGATCGCTCTCATTCAGGGCACCGACGGCAGCTTTCAGGCGCAAGCCTGCCATCAGGGTGTCGTAGCGTGCCTTGGCCAGATCGCGCCGGGTTGAATACAGCTGCTGCTGAGCGTTCAGAACATCGATATTGATGCGCACGCCAACCTCATAGCCAAGACGATTCGCTTCCAGTGCCGAATTGCTGGAGATTTCAGCAGCTTCCAGCGCCTTGACTTGTGATAGGCCGCTTTGCAGGCCGAGATAAGCAGTGCGTGTGCCTTGTATGGCAGAGCGGCGCGCCGTATCAAGATCAGCACTGGCCTTGTCGGCCAGCGCAATCGATTCGCGTACGCGACTGGTGGTGAGGTTGCCTGCATACAGCGGCATGGTGAATTGCACACCGATTGAATTTTGAACCAGCTGCCCGAGAAAGACGGGGCTAGAGTTATTCACATCACTATGAACAGCGACAGCGTCCAGTGTGGGGAGGTGG
>CAIQLE010000311.1 GCA_903872555.1 uncultured bacterium | reverse complement strand
CCGCAGGTGCTGTCTGGCGGGCAGCAGCAGCGCGTCTCGATTGCGCGCGCCATAGTGCACAAGCCGCGCATCATTCTGGCCGATGAGCCCACGGCCAATCTGGACCGAGAGAGTGGCGCACAAGTGCTGAGTATGCTGCAAGCTTTCAATGCCGCAGGTGTCACCTGCATTATTTCCACTCACGACGAGCGCCTTTTGCAAAACGCTGACCGTATTGTCGAACTCTCGCAGGGCAAACTGATGTCCATCCATGAAGCAGGCAGCGAGGTGGGCGTATGAACTGGTTACGTGAACATCGCATGGCATTCAGTGTCGCGCTGGCTCGCGTGCGCGAAATGCCTTTGAGTTTTAGCTTCAATGTAATGGTGATTGCACTTGCACTGATGCTGCCTCTGGCTGGTCTCACCTTGCTGGAAAACCTGAAGCCCGTCTCACGCGAACTGGCCGTTGAGCCAGAGATCAGTATATTTTTAGCGAACGAACTCCCGCGTGAACGTGCACTGGCACTCAATGCCGAGATTCGCGACAGCGCCAGACATGCCGGCATCAACGTCAGGCTGGATTTCATAGAACGTGAAAAAGCACTCGATATCCTGAAGCAGCGCGCCGGCCTGTCCGACGTAGCGACCACGCTGGGCGGCAATCCTCTGCCCGATGCCTATGTGCTGAAGATCAATAGCAGCGAACAGACCGCAGGCCCGGCACAGATAGAAAAGCTAGCGGCTGCCTTGCAGCATCTGCAAGGCATAGAAACGGTGCAACTGGATGCGGCCTGGGTCAAACGACTGGCAGCCTTGCTGGAACTGGCCAGCAGCGTACTGGCTCTCCTCACCCTGACACTCTGTAGTGTGGTGCTGGCCGTGGTCTTCAATACCATCCGGCTACAAGTCCTGACCCAGCATGAAGAAATAGGCGTGTCACGATTGCTGGGCGCGACGAATGCCTTTGTCGCCCGACCTTTTTATTACACCGGTGGCTTATTGGGTCTGTGCGCCGGCGGTCTGGCGCTGCTGGCCGTCCTCGGCGCTTTGGCTTTGCTCAATACCTCGGTGACACAACTGGCGCAGTTGTACGGCTCCAGCTTCCGCCTGGATCCCCTGAATCCGCCTACCGTACTGATGCTGATGCTCGCCAGTGGCGCTCTGGGTGTGGTCGGTGCGGCACTGTCTGTGCGCCGGGCCCTCCAATCCGCTGTCTAAGTGCTAAGCACCGCTCAGCTTGACCGCAGCCCTTAGCGAATTTCCTTTTTGCTAAGCTGACTTGCATCAAAGCGTCGCCGGCCTGAATTAGCACTCGATCACAGGGAGTGCTAATATTGTCCTTGTCGGGCCGGTCGTGCGTACTGTTTCAGGAAACGCCGACCTTCATACAAAGCCCCTGCAATCTTTTTGATGGAGAACCTATGACAGCACTGTCCGCTTCGTCTGCTCTTGTGCCGGCCGGTCGCCAGGCACTGGCACTCGGATTTTCCGGCAGCCTAGGCAATCTTGATGCCTATATCGCTTCCGTCAACCGCCTGCCCATGCTGACGCAGGAAGAAGAAGTATCTCTGGCACGCAAACTGCGCGATGAAGGTGATCTCGCTTCCGCTCAGGCCATGGTGATGTCACACCTGCGACTGGTGGTGTCGATTGCCCGTGGTTATCTGGGTTATGGTTTGCCACATGCTGATCTCATACAAGAAGGCAATATCGGCCTGATGAAGGCCGTCAAACGTTTCGACCCTGAGCAGGGTGTGCGTCTGGTGTCCTATGCCATGCATTGGATCAAGGCTGAAATTCACGAATACATTTTGCGCAACTGGCGCATGGTGAAACTGGCAACGACCAAATCTCAGCGCAAGTTGTTCTTTAATCTGCGCAGTCACAAATCTGGTCTGGATACGATGACGCCGGAACAGGTCGACAGTCTGGCGAAAACGCTGAATGTCAAACGTGAAGATGTGACCGAGATGGAGATGCGTCTGTCTGGTCGTGACATTGCGCTTGAAACGCCCAGCGATGATGAGGATGATAAATTCTCACCGATAGGCTATCTGTCTTCAGAGCATTCTGAACCTTTAAAGGTTTTGGAAAGCAGACAGTATGATCGTCTGCAGTCTGATGGCCTGGAAACAGCCCTGTCGCAGCTCGATGCCCGTTCGCGTCGCATCGTCGAGGCGCGCTGGCTAGCCAATGATGATGGCTCGGGTGCCACCTTGCATGAGCTGGCTGCCGAGTTTGGCGTCTCTGCAGAACGCATACGTCAGATCGAAGTCGCTGCCATGAAAAAAATGAAAACGGCACTGGCGGAATTTGCCTAAGAAGCCTCACTCTGATCACAAATGAAAAAGCGTCCTGCGGGACGCTTTTTCATTCTGTATTTTCAATCTGTCGACCGCGCTTACATCACACCAGAACTCATGCACCTGACAGCAACAATCGTATATCTTTCAATATCGCATCACCACCTTGTCCGTGACGCACAAACAAACGTATACGGCCCTGAGGATCAAACACATAGCTGCCCGCTGTGTGATCGACGCTATAGTCCTTGCCGGTTTTATTCGGGACCTTCTGCACAAACAGTTTGAAGTCTTTGATCACTTTATCCGTCGCAGCCTTGTCACCATACAGGCCGACGAAGCTGGGATCAAAAGCAGGAACGAAGCTGGCTAACATGCTCTGTGTATCGCGCTCAGGATCAACTGTGACAAACAACACTTGCAGGCGACTCGCATCAGCGCCCAGTTGCTTCATAACACCTGCCATTTCCGACAAGGTTGTCGGGCACACATCCGGGCAGTGCGTAAAGCCAAAGAACACCAGCACTACCTTGCCTTTGTAATCTGCCAGGCTGCGTTTCTGACCACTCTGATCCGTCAGCTCGAAACCCTGAGCGTAATTGGCGCCTGTAATATCTGTATTCGCAAATACCACTTTCGGCACGGGCTGCTTGTTGTCACAGGCAAGCAGGCTGAATGCAAAAAGTGTGATTAACAGGTAACGGAAAAGCTTGCGCATTTAGTGTGGAAGGTAGTGATCAATCAGTAAGGCAGCAAACAATAAAGATAAATAAATGATCGAGTAAGTAAACGCCTTACGCGCGATCAGATCATTGTAGTGACGATACAGACGCCAGGCATACCAGAGGAAAATTGCACCGAGAATCACGGCGCTGACCAGATACAGCAGACCGCTCATGCGCACTGCAAATGGCAGCATGGTCGTAGCAAACAAAATGATGGTGTAGAGCCAGATATGAAAGCGCGTGAATTCCATACCGTGCGTGATGGGCAGCATGGGCAGGCCTGATTTTGCATAGTCATCACGCCGATACAGTGCCAGCGCCCAGAAATGCGGCGGGGTCCAGACAAAAATAATCAGCACCAGTATCCAGGCTTCCATCGGTACATCATTCGCAATCGCTGCCCAGCCCAGAGCAGGTGGCATCGCACCCGACAGACCGCCGATGACAATATTCTGCGGCGTCGCTGGTTTCAGAATGATGGTGTAAATAACGGCATAGCCAACGAAGGTTGCAAAGGTCAGCCACATAGTCAGAGGATTGACCAGGCTATACAGCACCCACATGCCAGCACCACCAATCACGCCGGAAAATGCCAGTGTTTGTATGACGCTGAGCTCACCCATGGCCATAGGCCTGCGTGCCGTGCGCGCCATGCGCGCATCAATTTCACGTTCAACCAGACAGTTGACAGCGAAGGCGGCACCAGCGAGCAGCCAGATGCCTATCGTGCCGGCAATCACCAGATGCCAGTCTGGCAGTCCGGGGGTTGCGAGGAACATTCCGATCACTGCACAAAACACGGCCAGCTGCGTCACGCGTGGCTTAGTGAGCGCCCAGTACTGAGCAATACGATTCGGATGTGCGCTGAGGGTAGACATGAATGGAATCAGGTGGTGGAGAGCTGCTGGTGAAATTCGGCACCCGTGTCTGCCGCGGTAGATGCGAGACGGTAGTTTAGCATGACGAGATGCAGCACCAGCAAGGCTGCGCCCGCATTGTGCAGTACTGCCAGCAAGAGTGGCCAATGAAAATACACGGTCGCTACGCCGCTGAATAATTGCAAGAGAATCAGTAAAAATAATGCGCCTGCCAAAGCTTGCATTTCAGCGATACGTGAAGCCAGATAGGCCGTCAAACTCACCACCAAAAACACCAGCACAGCGAAACAACGATGCACCCAGTGCACAGCGATCAGGGCAGCAAAAGGCAGATACTCACCGCCTTGCGTCATGCCCAGTTTGCGCCATAAAGTGAAACCCTGAGCCAGATCCATCTCGGGCATCCATGCACCCTGACAGAGCGGGAAGCTGGTGCAGGCCAACGCCGCATAATTGGTACTGACCCAGCCGCCTAACGCAAGCTGTATGAATAGCAGACTGAGTGCTATCGCAGCCACGATGCGCAAGCTTTGTACAGGCGCTTTGGCTAGGGCTGAATCTGCAGCATGTCCTGAAACCGGCTTCGCAGGCTCATCTGATTTCGCTGCACTGTAAAGATCTGCACCCGCACTCTGACGTAAGGCATGCCAGCTCAGCAAAGCCAGCAGGCACATGCCCAGCAAGAGATGAATCGTGACAATCACAGGCTGCAGCTTTAAGGTCACGGTCCAGGCACCAAAGGCACCCTGAATACAGACAAAAATCAGCAGCAGGATTGGCAGCCAGGGCTGGTATCGCTTCAGACCCGTTTGCTTCCATAGCTTCCAGCCTATCAGCAGCGAACTGATGATCAGCACACCCACTGCCATGGCCAGATAGCGATGAATCATTTCTATCCAGGCTTTGAAGAGGGTGACCGGACCATCCGGCATGGCGACCTGTGCTGCACGGATGTCTTCGTGCGCCAGCAAAGGATTGGCCTCGCCATAACAGCCCGGCCAGTCAGGACAGCCCAGACCGGAATCCGTCAGGCGGGTGAAGGCACCAAACACAATCAGGTCAAACGTAAAAAACACCATGACCCATGCCAGCCTGCGATAGCGATCCTGGCCGCGTGACAGATAGACCAGCGTCAAGGGGATCAGCGCAAGCAGCAGCGCTTTGATGGCGAGCACGATCAGCATGAGATCAACCTATGCTCGAAGCCTTCAACAGCTTGCCTATGTCTTTTTTGATTTTATTGGCATCCGGATCTTTGGGGAAACGCATCATCAGATTGCCCAACGGGTCAATCATGAAAATATGATTCTTCATGTTGCCGCCTTCTGTCACCGGCAGCCAGGCCGCCAGTTTTTTTGCATCCACGCGCAGGAAATGTGTGCCTTCATATTGCTTCATCAGGCCGATGTCTAAAGGTGCATCATCCGTAATCAGCCAGACACGCTCTATCCTGTCCATTTCCTTGCCCTGGGTCAGGCGCAGCTGACGCAGATAAAACAGTTTATCGACACAAGGCTGGGCACAGGCTGATTCATCGACTTGTAGCATGATCCATTTACCATGCAGATCTTGCAGAGCCGCCGGCTTGCCATCCAAAGCCTTGCTGCTGAGCTCAGGGATAGGATAGGCGCGCGGATCGATCAACTCACCATAATTGGTACGGCCCTCAGGTTTAATCAGGTAGTAGGTCAGGTAAGAAAAAATCATGGGCGCAGCACACACCGCCATCACCAGATACAAAGTCCAGTTGGTTTGCTTGCGGACTTCGGGCATGTCTGTTTTATTGCTAGGGCTTGCTTCCACGTTTGAATCCAGTCACAAGAAAAAATAGGAATGCCGTTATTGCCAGCGCGTACCACTGAAAGGCATAGCCGCGATGCTTATCGATACCCACAGAAGGCAAAGGCCAATCACGCACCAGTCCATCGGCGGTGTCACTGCTTTGTTGCATTATAAAAGTATGCAGGGGCAGTCTGCTTGCGGCAGCAAATTCTTCGAGGCTCAGGGTCTGCACAATCGCCGCTGGCTGTAAGGCCGGCTTATCTCCCAGTTGCATGACGCGACTGACACTGTTCAGCACCTTTCCTTCTATCCTGAGCTTACCCTTTGGAACAGGAATCTCAGGCAGATGTGCCCGATCCAAGGCATCACGCGGAAACCAGCCGCGCAAGACCAGCACGACTTGACCAGTCGCTCTGATACGCAGCGGCATGAGCAGATGAAACCCGGCCTTCCCCTCATAGGGACGATTTTCCAGATACACCGGCCAGCCTGCAATAAACTCACCTTCTGCGATAACGCGCCTGTATTCCTCGGGTTGCGCATCGATTGCCAGCTCTGCTGCCTGCAAAGGCGGCATCTCGCCACGCTGAATCATCGCTTGCTCTATCGCCTGCTTCTGCTCTGCGCGGCGCGTCTGCCAGTTACCCAGCAACAGACCCGCGATGACTAGCATTGCCGTAGCTAAAAATGGTATCCATCGGAAATGAAAAGACATTCGCATTACAATCTCTGTTCTACACTTTATCGGATACTTCATTGCGGCCGGCCACTCCGGTCGTCTGATGATATAGCGCACTGCACTTTACGTGTGCGCGTCGCTTGCGGAACTCTTAGATGAAAATACTTGTTGCCATTGCCTTCTTACTGATTCTCTCCAGCCTGGGATCAGCACTGTTTTTTCTGATGCGCGACAAGGGTCGCAGCAATCGCACGGTCAATGCACTGGCTCTGCGCGTGGGCTTTTCTATAGTGCTTTTTATCCTGCTGCTGATTGCCTATCATTTCAACTGGATACAGCCGACTGGCATTGTTTACTAACAAGCCACCTTGAACCGTCGCTGTCTGAAGTAAAAAAGCCGCACCTAGGTGCGGCTTTTTATTGGAGCCTGAAGCGCTTACAGCCAGTACACAACAACATACAGACCGAGCCAGACCACATCAACGAAGTGCCAGTACCAGGCAGCACCTTCAAACGCGAAGTGATGGTCTGCTGTGAAGTGACCTTTCAGGACACGGTACAGAACGACGGACAACATGATCGCGCCCATGGTCACGTGGAAGCCATGGAAGCCGGTCAGCATGAAGAAGGTCGAACCATAGATGCCTGAAGTCAGCTTCAGGTTCAGCTCATGGTAGGCATGCGAGTATTCATAGGCCTGAAAACCAACAAAGATAGCGCCGAGCAATATGGTTGCGAACAGCCACAGAGCCGTTTTGCTGCGATTGCCTTCACGCAGTGCATGGTGGGAAATCGTCAGAGTCACGCCCGAAGTCAGCAGCAGTGCGGTGTTGATCGTCGGAATAGGGAAAGGACCCATGGTCTCGAATTTTTCGATCACGCCACCAGGACCGCCTGTACCCCACACACCTGCGAATTCAGGCCACAACAGTTTGTGGTCCAGATCCGCCAGCCAAGGCATAGTGATCGTACGCGCATAGAACAGCGCGCCGAAAAATGCGCCGAAGAACATCACTTCGGAGAAGATGAACCAGCTCATGCTCCAGCGATAAGAGGTATCGATACGCGCGTTGTACAGACCGCCTTCGGACTCTGCAATCGCTTCACCAAACCAGAAATACAGCACGGTCAGCGCAGAGATCAGGCCCAGAATATTGACTGGCTTGCCCCAGCTGACGCCATTCACCCAGGCAGACGCACCGGCCATCACGACCAGCAGGGCTGTACCCATCAGCACAGGCCATTTTGATGGGCTAGGTACGAAATAATAGGGCGCATTGCCTTGTTGAGTACTCATCTACATCCCCTGATTACATTGTTCAAAATTATCCAGCAAGTACTAGCTTTACCACCGTCAGCAAACCGATCACAAACAAAATTGCGCCGATGATGCCAGCAATGATTACATGCACCGGATTGAGCTTTGCTGTGTCTTCTTCATAGGCGCTGTTTTTGCGCACACCGAAAAAAGACCAGAGCACTGCTTTCACCGTTGCGGCGAACGACATTTGCCGTTGCGTCGCCTGTTTCAATTCATCCATAACTGCTCCGCTGTTCAGCTCGCCTTGGCGCGCGCGCCCACTTCAAAAAATGTGTAGGACAAGGTAATCGTCTTCACATTTCTGGGCAGGGCCGGATCTATGTAAAAACTGACCGGCATCTGCCTCGCCTCATGCGGCGCCAGCGTTTGCTGCTTGAAACAGAAGCACTCTACTTTACGAAAGTGCGCCGCTGCTTCCTGCGGGGCATAGCTGGGGATAGCCTGCGCATCCATGCTTCTGCCCTGCGTATTCACTACTTCGTACACCACCTGAGCCATTTCACCCGGATGCACCTGCAAGCTCGACACCACAGGGCGGAAGCGCCAGGGACCTGTCGTATTCGCATCGAACTCGACGGTCACTGTCCGGCTCATGTCCACTTGCGTGTTGGCCGGCCTCTGGTTCTGCGTTTCCTGCACTGCCAGCACGTTGATGCCGGTCAGTTCGCAAATCTTTTTGTACAAAGGCACTAAGGAATAACCAAAACCAAACATCATGACGGCGATCACCATCAGCTTGCCTAACATACGGGCATTACCTCTTACCCTGCGCTGGCTGTGGTCCTGCTCGCTATGGGTCATCTCAGCGCAGCAGGCTTTGCTTGATGATCACACCCAGAAAAAATACAACAGCCACCGACAACAGTATCAGGGCAGTGCGCAGGTTTCCCGGCTTTTTTTGGTCAGACATGCTTACTTCCTGCAGACGGCAACCGAGTTGCCGCCTGCGTTGGTCTTACGTTGTTATTACTTAACGGTAGGCGGTACTTCAAAGGTGTGGAAAGGTGCTGGACTAGGCACAGTCCATTCCAGACCTTCAGCGCCATCCCATGGCTTGGCAGCTGCTTTTTCGCCACCACGAATCGAAGGCAGTACCACTGCAAACAGGAAATACACTTGCGACAGACCGAAACCAAAGGCGCCGATAGAAGCAATCATGTTGAAGTCAGTGAACTGCGCTGCATAGTCAGCGTAGCGACGTGGCATACCGGCCAGTCCCAGGAAATGCATAGGGAAGAAGGTGACATTGAACGTGATGAGCGATGCCCAGAAGTGGAACTTGCCACGTGCTTCGTTGTACATGAAGCCAGTCCACTTTGGACCCCAGTAGTAGAAGCCTGCGAACAGGGCAAACAGGGAACCAGCGACCAGTACGTAGTGGAAGTGCGCCACCACGTAATACGTATCTTGCAGCTGAATGTCGACCGGTGTGATCGCGAGGATCAGGCCGGTGAAACCACCCATAGTGAACACGAACACGAAACCGATGGCAAACAACATTGGGGTCTCGAATGTCATCGAGCCTTTCCACATGGTGGCAATCCAGTTAAACACTTTCACGCCTGTAGGAACGGCGATCAGCATGGTTGCATACATGAAGAACAGCTGGCTGGTCACTGGCATGCCGGTAGCGAACATGTGGTGAGCCCAGACGATGAAGGACAGAATCGCGATCGAAGAAGTGGCATACACCATCGATGCATAGCCAAACAGTGTCTTGCGGGCGAACGCAGGAATGATCTGCGAGATGATGCCGAAGGCCGGCAAAATCATGATGTAAACCTCAGGGTGACCGAAGAACCAGAAAATGTGCTGGTACATCACTGGGTCACCACCGCCGGCGGCGTTGAAGAAGGAGGTACCGAAGTGACGGTCAGTCAGGGTCATGGTGATGGCACCTGCCAGAACCGGCATCACAGCGATCAGCAGGTAGGCAGTGATCAGCCAAGTCCATGCAAACATCGGCATCTTCATCAGGGTCATGCCAGGAGCGCGCATGTTCAGGATGGTGGTCACAATGTTGATCGAACCCATGATCGACGAAGCACCCATGATGTGCATCGCGAAGATACCCATGTCCATACCTATGCCCATCTGGCTGCTGAGTGGTGCATACAGCGTCCAGCCGGCAGCGGTTGCGCCGCCAGGAACCAGAAAGGAGGAAACCAGCAGAATCGCAGCCGGTGGCAGCAGCCAGAACGAGAAGTTGTTCATGCGTGCAAAGGCCATATCGGCAGCGCCGATCTGCAGCGGGATCATCCAGTTAGCAAATCCCACGAAGGCCGGCATGATCGCACCGAACACCATGATCAGACCGTGCATGGTGGTCAGCTGATTGAAGAACTCCGGCTTGAATAATTGCAGGCCAGGCTGGAACAGTTCAGCACGGATACCCAGTGCCAGAACGCCACCGGTCAGCAGCATGCAGAACGAGAACCACAGATACAGAGTACCGATATCTTTGTGATTGGTCGCGTACAACCAGCGACGCCAGCCATGCGGATGGTGATCGTCGTGGGCGTGATCGTGACCGTGTGCGTGATCAACTGTTGTGCTCATTTGATTCTCCTGATTTCTCGATTACTTACGCGCAGCCAGGACTTCGGCAGGCTGAACAATATTGTCCTGAGCCTTGTTCGACCAGGTATTGCGGGTATAGGTGATGACGGCTGCGATTTCTGTGTCTGACAGTGTCGCTTTCCATGCAGGCATAGCGTTCTTGCCGTTCAGCAGAATACCGATCTGACCATCTTGCGGGCCATTCACAACCTGCGAGCCATCCAATGCCGGGAAGGCGCCAGGGACACCCTTGCCGGTAGCCTGGTGACAGGCAACGCAATTGGCTGAATAGACTTTTTCGCCGCGCTGAGCCAGCTCAGCGACCGTCCATACTTTGGCAGGATCGTCCGCTTTGGCAGACATGGATTTCTTTTGCTCGCCCACCCATTTTGCGTAGTCTTCTTCGCTCACGACATTCACAACGATGGGCATGAATGCATGCTCTTTGCCGCACAGCTCATAGCAGTTGCCGCGGTAGACGCCGACTTTTTCTGCCTTGAACCAGGTATCACGAACAAAACCGGGAATCGCATCTTGTTTCACGCCGAAAGCAGGTACACCCCATGCGTGAATCACGTCATTCGCCGTGGTGACAATACGAACTTTTTTGTTGACCGGCACGACCAGTGGGTTATCCACTTCGATCAGGTAGTTGTCGCCTTTGGCTGCGCCTTCGTGAATCTGATCACGTGGCGTTGCGAGTGCCGACAGGAAAGCAATGCCTTCGCCTTCACCCTTGATATAGTCGTAGCCCCATTTCCACTGCATGCCGGTCGCCTTGATGGTGATATCGGCATTCGAGGTGTCTTTCATGGCGACCACGGTCTTGGTGGCAGGCAGCGCCATCAGGATGACGATCAGCAGAGGAACCACGGTCCATGCGATCTCGACAGTGGTGCTTTCATGAAAGCTGGCCGCTTTGTGACCCAGCGACTTACGATGCTTAAGGATGGAATAGAACATCACGCCGAAGACGGCGATAAAGATGACGAGACAGATGCCTATCATCCAGTTGTGCAGTTGGTAAATATCCGATGCAATGGCCGTCACTGGCTGCTGGAAATTCAGCTCATGAACGGCAGGGCCGCCGACCATGTCAGTGACCGCAAACGACGCACCGGACATCAGCAATCCGGCGGCAGCCATCAACGTGTGGAATAGGCGCTTCGCGTTATTCATATTGTCCTCAAAAGCCTAATTGAAATCTGTAAATAGGTATTTCACGTGCCAGACTGGTAGCTGACAAGCTCCTGCCTGAGTTCTTTTGCAAACGCCTGCCGCTTACGCTCGGTCAGGAATCTGCCTACTTCTACCCGGTCACCATGAGCTTCCAGGCCTATCAGTCCATGCTTCATTACCGGCATCACTATCCGGGTATGCCACGGGTTCATCCTGTACTGCCTGACGCTCTCTGCCCACACCAGCTCGACGGTCAGTTCCGCCTCACTCAAAACGATGCGCTCACTGTCTGTCGCGTGCCGTCCGGCATACAGGAAGGCGGCTGCTACTGCCGTCATTTCCAATACAGCAAACACCATCACCACCCATGCGCCATGCAACAAAAAATACAGGGCCACCAGAAACGAGGCGCCGCATAAAGCCGCATAGGCTTTGAGCAACTGCCGCGGCGTAATGGAGCAGTTCTTCTTCAAAATCCACTCACAAGTCGCCATTACATAACGCTCTGATCGAATATCGGTCAATTAAATGACGGGCATAAAGCCGGAGGAGTATAAGCGAAAAGGACAAGCCTCGCCAAGCAGAAAGCCTTCTGAAGCAATAAAAGCTACTCCGCAGTCAGTTTTTAAATCAGGCGTTCAACCTCGCTTCGCATCAAATCGGATAATCGACTCGCCCTGACGATTGACTCGCGGCTGCGGCCGGAACGCATGGCCATAAATGACTTCCATGCTCACGGAGAGGCGGCCATCCAGCCCGCGCTGGCTTTCCAGCGCCTGCAAAAAACGTCGCCATTGCTGCTTGCCCTGCAGGCCAGGTGCCTGCGTCGCCAGAGGATTGCCGCCAAATGAGCGCACGTCGGCCAGCAAACTGGCTGTTGACGAATAGGTAAGAGTCAGCTTTTCCATGTCCATCACTGGGGTAGCAAAACCCGCCCCGACCAGCATGTCACCATAATCATGCAGATCCACGAAGGGCAATACGCGCTGCTCAGCGCCGCTTTCAGCAAAAGCGGCGCGCAACTCACTGAAACTGTCCGGCCCCAGGCAGGAAAACATCAGCAAGCCATCCACCCGCAGCACACGCGCCCACTCAGCCATCACTTCATGCGGCCGGGGATGCCAGTGCAGCGCCAGATTCGACCACAACATATCCATGCTGGCACGCGGCAAAGGGAGATGGCCGAAATCGGCACAGGCCAGTCTGGCTCCCTGGCTCTTATGAAGATGTCGCCCGAACAGGCTGAGCATCAATTTCTGCACGCCTGACAGAGAAGCAACGCTCGCCTCGCGCGCAGCCAGAAGCATGGCGACCGAGGCGTCCATACCCCAGCATTCAGCTTCAGGAAATGCCTGCTGCAAGGGCAATAAATCCTCGCCTTCGCCACAACCCGCATCCAGCAGGCGCACTGGTTTTAATTTAATCAGGGACAAACGCTCAAACATGCGGCCAGAAATCTCGCGGCGCAAGAATTGCGATCCGGCGCATCGCACCGGACGAGCAAACAGCTGGCGTACGCGAGCCAGTGACACCGCTGCAATCTGTTGAGCTGAATCGGAATCGTTGGGTGGTAGCGACATGGAAGACCAGGCAAAGCAGCGCGATGAAATAATGCAGGCGAGTGTACCCCAGCCCTGTCACACTCATGCAGCACTACCCTTCTCATTCTGCCCGCGAATAGTCCACATGCATGATTCAAACTCAGCGATGCAACAAAATCTTTTTGCAGCATGGCTGACTTCGATCGCCCATGGGCTGCTACCCGGCCAGTGCGCACTGTGCGGACAGAACTGTGCTGACCCGCTGTGCAGTAACTGCATTGCCCGCCATGTACATACTCCGACAGAACGCTGCACATGTTGTGGCATACCACTGCAATCGAGTGACAAGAGCAGCCTGTGTGGCGGCTGTCTGAGCAATCCGCCATCCTTCGATGCGACCGTGGTCGCCACTGCCTACGCAGCGCCCATTGATCAGCTGGTGCAGGGCCTGAAATTTCATGCCCGCTTGCCACTGGCCGCAACTTTTGCACGTTTACTCGCGCTGGCGTTTACTGAAGACATGATCTGTCAGATCGATCTCATCACGATCGTGCCTCTTTCACGCGCAAGGCTGGCTGAACGTGGCTTCAATCAGGCCATGGAAATCGCCAGACCGCTGGCCAGATTATTAAAAAAACCTCTGCTGCCCAGCCTGTCGCTGCGGGTGCGCGATACCAGCGCACAAGCCAGTCTGCCTCTGAGCGAGAGACGCGTTAATATGCGCAGCGCCTTTGCAGTTCATGACAGGCAAAAGCTCACTGGTCAGCGCCTGCTGGTGGTCGATGATGTGATGACGACAGGCTGCACCCTGAATGAACTGGCTGCCTGCCTGAAGCGTCATGGTGCATTGCGCGTCACCAATGCCGTGTTCGCCCGCACTGCACCACACTAAGCGCCTGTTGAATTAGCCGGAGATACCTGTGTTTCATGTCGTTCTTGTTGAACCCGAAATTCCACCCAATACCGGTAACATCATTCGCTTGTGCGCCAACACGGGGGCACAACTGCATTTGATCGAGCCACTGGGATTTCCTCTAGAAGATGCGCGCATGCGCCGCGCCGGTCTGGATTATCATGAATTCGCAGCGATGCAAGTCCATAAAAACTGGGCTGCCTGTATGCAGTCCATACAGCCCGAGGCAGCGCGCGTGTTTGCTTTCACGACCCATGGTTCGGGTATTTTTTCTGATGTGCGGTTTGCGCCGGGTGATGTCTTTGTATTCGGGTCCGAAACCAAGGGCCTGGCACCTGCCCTGCGCGACACTTTTCCGGCAGGACAACGCATACGCCTACCCATGCGCCCTGACAATCGCAGCCTGAATTTATCGAACGCAGTCGCAGTGACGGTCTTTGAAGCATGGCGCCAGCAAAACTTTGCAGGTGGTGTCTGAGTCTATAATTTCTGCATTCAGCTTGTTTTTACATCGTATTTTTAAAAGGGACGTCCATGAAATTCACTCAACTGTTTGCGCCCGTACTCACTCTGGCATTGCTGTTCTCAGCCGGAACCACACTGGCGCAGAGCATCCGTGTCGATCAGGGTTTTGCGCGCGCCACCATGGGCAAACAAATGCATGGCGCGGCCTATGTGCAAATAGAGAATCAGGGCAAAACCGACGATGCACTGGTTTCAGCCAGCTCACCCGCGGCCGCCAAAGTAGAGCTGCATACGATGAGCATGGAAGGCGATGTGATGAAAATGCGCGCGCTGGATCAACTGGAGATTAAGGCCGGTCAGAAAATTGAAATGAAACCCGGTGCCGGTCATCACCTGATGCTGATGGGCCTGAAAAACCCTCTGAAAGCCGGTGACAGCTTTCCTCTGACGCTGAATTTTCGCAAAGCAGGAAAAGTGGAAACACAGATCACGGTGCAAGAAGGCGCCATGTCAGGCAAGCCCGCCAGCGGTGCTGACATGCATGATCATGAGCATCACCACGATCATTAAGCATTCAAGATAAACACTTGCCGGACTGGCCCGGCTTCCGGGCTTGTTAAGCAAACTTTGCGACTAAACTTAGTTACCAAAATTAGTCACTAAAATGCCGTCCTTTGTTTTTAGCCATCAGCGCAATCCGGCCGGGCCGGAAGTTTACGGCCCGACTTGATATTCACTCATACATCAAACCTGAGTCGCCGCCTGCGGCTGCAGTCGGGCTATCGCCTCCTTGCGATAACGGTTCAGGTCTTGTACCGTGTCAAAGCGTCGATCAAATAGCAGCGACAGATTGTGCAGTATGCGATCAACCACTTTCTTTTCCCAGTCGCCATTGAACTTAATTTGTTGGTCTAACCAGGCTTCCAGCCAGTCCGGATCAGGCAAGCGGCTTTGCACCGTGTCATTCGGATACAGGGACTGATTCACATGCAAATTCGTGGGATGCAAGGGCTTCTCTGTACGTCGGGCTGAGGCCATCAGCACGCCAATTTTTGCAAACGCCACACGCGCATTGTCGCCCGCGACATTCAGCGCTTTTTTCATATAGCGCAGGTATGCACCCCCGTGACGCGCCTCATCCTGACTGATGATTTTATAGATCTGCTTGATCACGGGTTCACTATGCCATTCGGAGGCGCAGCGATACCAGTGATTCAAACGGATTTCTCCGCAAAAATGCAGCATCAACGTTTCCAGCGGAGGTGCCGGATCGAATTCGAAGCGCACATTGTGTAACTCCGCTTCGGTAGGCACCAGCTCAGGACGGAAGCGGCGCAGATACTCCATCAGTACCAGTGAATGCTTTTGCTCTTCAAAAAACCAGACCGACATGAAGGCAGAAAAATCGCTGTCATCACGATTGTCACGCAAGAACATCTCGGTGGCTGGCAAGGCAGACCATTCCGTAATCGCGTTCATACGGATGGTTTGCGCCTGTTCTTCGCTGAGCTGGGCGGCATCAAACTGATCCCATGGAATATCTGTTTCCATATTCCAGCGGACTTGTTCTAATGAGCGAAAGAGTTCGGGGTACAACATAGCGTTTTCCTTATTGCAATCCAAGGATTCTACCAACAATGCATGACAGTTCGATTAACGATTGCCTGTCTTGCTATTTATTTACGCAAGCCATTACAAGCCATCAAGATTTTCCAGCAAATTCGCTGCGTGCGTGCGTATCGCCACACGCTCGTCCTCGCTCAGTTTCTGCACATTCTTGGCCATCAGAGCCGTGCGGGGGTTGATCTTCAATGACTGCTCATGCTTGTCGATGAAATGCCAGTACAGGGTAGTGAAAGGGCAGGCCGCTTCACCGCTACGTTTGGCGGGGTCGTAAGTGCAGCCCGTGCAGTAATTACTTTGCCGCTTGATATAGGCGCCACTCGCCACATAGGGCTTACTGGTGAAGCGCGGCCCACAGGCATGCAAGGCCATACCAGCGGTGTTCGGCAATTCCACCCATTCAATGGCATCCACATAAATCGCCAGATACCAGTCACTCACCTGCTGCGGTGACAATTCAGCAAGCAGGGCAAAATTACCTGTCACCATGAGCCGCTGAATATGGTGTGCATAACCCAACTCCAGCGTTTGCTTCAGAGAGTCACGCATGCAAGCCATCCTGGTATCACCGGTCCAGAACCAGGCCGGCAGGTCGCGCTGATGACCGTAATGATTAGCCTCTTTCATGCCCGGCATATCCAGCCAGTACACGCCGCGTATAAATTCACGCCAGCCGAGTATCTGCCGTATAAATCCCTCTGCGCTTTCCAGCGAAACCTGACCCTGACGATAAGCCTGTTCAGCAGCAGCGATCACTTCACGCGGATTCAGCAGATGCAGATTCAAAGCCGTCGACAGCAAGGAATGCCAACCCAAAGGCGTGTCCGTCCACATTGCATCCTGATAGGTGCCGAAATGCAGTAAGCGTGTATCGATGAAGACCTGCAGCGCCTGTAATGCCTGCTCGCGTGTGACCGCCCAGACAAAATTCGCCAGCGATCCGGGATGATCAGGAAAGTGGCGTTCAACCAGCGCCATTACCTCGAGGGTCAGCGCATCCGGCGCAAAAGCAGCCGGAGCAGGAATCAAGCCCGGGCCGGTGCGTTTGGGGTAGGGACTGCGGTTGTCCGCATCAAAATTCCAGCTCCCGCCCGCCGGCTCTTCTCCCTCCATCAAGACCGCATATTTTTTGCGCATGACGCGATAAAAATACTCCATGCGCAGTTCTTTTTTCCCTTTGGCCCAGCTGGCGAACTCATGCCGGCTGCACAGGAAATGCGTGTCATCTAAGACCTGTAGCTGAACTTTCGCTTGCTCGCAGACCTGTTCAATCATCTGCAACATGCGCAGCTCACCCGGCTCTATCACTTTCAGTATCTTGGGCGAGTGACGCTGCAGGGCTTCGCGCAATCGAATGCCAAAATCCGCGGCTGCGGGATCATCCATAGCCACATAGTCCAGCGACCAGCCGGCCTCAGTCATACTGTGAGCGAAATGGCGCATGGCTGACAAAAAAAGCGCAATACGCGCCTTATGTGACCAGACCGCCTTGGCCTCACCGGCGGCTTCTATCATCAGCACGCCGTCCTTAGCCGGATCAGCTTCAAGCAGTGCAGGGCTGGCGAGACTGAGCTGATCTCCCAGTATTAAGATGAGCTGACGCATGTATTGCCCCCGGATCTTGCCAAAAATTTAAGTAAACATCGAACTTGCGCAGGCATGAACCGATTTCCTCTACAGTGCCACCAGCCTTGAACCTGACTGCTACTTAGCAGCACCAGACTCGCCAAAATGGACTAGAATGACTAAACAGTTTAAATTAAAACCTAACGGTAATCCAGCGATGAAAAAGACCATGACCGCCTCCCTGCCCCGTTCTTTCTGGCTGCTCTCCAGCGGTCTCTTGCTGCTCAGTCTGCTGATACTCGCACCGCGACTGTCTTTCGCCGCGGACTGTCCGAGTCTCTTGAATTACAAATTCAATCGCCTGCAAGATGAATCCCCACAAAACCTGTGCCAGTACGCGGGCAAGGTGACGCTGGTCGTCAACACAGCCAGCTATTGCGGCTTTACGGCGCAATATGAAGGGCTGGAAAAGCTGTACGCCAAATATAAAGACAAAGGTCTGGTCGTACTTGGCTTTCCCTCGAATGATTTCAGTCAAGAGCCCGGAGAGAATAAGGAAATTGCCGATTTTTGCTACAACACTTACGGCGTGAAATTTCCCATGTTTTCCAAATCTTCAGTCAAAGGCAAAGACGCCAATCCGCTGTTTGCTGCACTGACCAAGGCCAGCGGCAAAGAACCCGGATGGAATTTTTCTAAATACCTGCTCGACCGTGAAGGCAAGCTGATAGGCAACTACAGCAGCCTGACCAGACCGGATGACAAAGCGATCCTGGGCGCCATAGAAAAAGCCCTCGCTGCACAGTAAATTTTTATCTGTTTTGCTGCGATGCCTATGGCACTCAGGTGACGACGTCGGGGCATCCCCCTAACCCGTATATTTCTTCGACGTGCATCGCAGCACTTTTCTTCTTAAGCGCAACGCTATTTTTGCAGGGCCCTGTATGAACATTGCTGTGATTGGTGCCGGCATTTCCGGACTGGCTGCTGCCTGGACTTTGTCACAAGACGGCCATGAGGTGTCTTTGTATGAAGCCGGTGATTATTTTGGCGGCCACACGCATACCGTTGATATAGAACTCGAAGGCCAGCGCCATGGTGTCGATACCGGCTTCCTAGTTTTCAACCATCGCACTTATCCTAATCTTGTACGTCTGTTCAAGACACTGAAAGTCGAGACCTCGGCCAGCGATATGTCTTTTTCAGTCAAGCTGCCGGAGTCAGACCAGCCAGGCGCACGCACGCTGGAATGGGCGGGCGCCAGTCTGGATACTGTCTTTGCGCAGAGGCGCAATCTGTTCAAGCCCCGTTTTCTGCGCATGATGCGCGACATACTGCGCTTCAATAAAGAAACCACGCAAATGGCCCTGTTGCCGGGGGCGCTGGAAGAGCAGTCCTTAGGTGAATTTTTGATAGCGCAGCGTTACAGCGCCGAATTCCGCGACTGGTATTTACTGCCCATGGCCGGCTGCATCTGGTCCTGCCCTACGGAACAAATGCTGGCCTTTCCTTTGGCTACCTTCGTTCGCTTTTGCCATAATCACGGCCTGATACAAGTCAGCAATCGTCCGCAATGGCATACCGTCACCGGTGGCGCTAAGCATTATGTGACGAAGATGCTGACTGCGATCAGTAAAAAATATCTGAACACCGCCGTCACTTCCATCTCACGCAAAGACTGGGCGCAGACACAGCAAGTGCGTGTGGAATCAGCGATAGGCACTCACTACTATGATCACGTGGTGCTGGCCAGTCACAGTGACCAGAGTCTGGCTATGCTGTCTGATGCCACTGAAGCTGAACGCAAGATCTTGTCATCAGTGACGTATCAGGCCAATCATGCCGTGCTGCACACGGATGCCCGCTGCCTGCCGCAGAATAAAAAAGCCTGGTCTGCATGGAATTATGAAAGTGCGGGCAATGTAGAACCTCAAGTCTGCGTGCATTATTTGATCAATATGCTGCAGCCCCTGCCTTTCAAGACACCCGTCATCGTTTCTCTGAATCCCATCACTGAACCGGATGCAGCCAGTGTGCTCGGGCGCTACGATTATGCGCATCCGGTTTTCGATGCAGCAGCGATTGCGGCGCAACAGGCACTGCCTGGCATACAAGGACACAACAACACCTGGTTTGCCGGCGCATGGACAGGTTATGGCTTTCATGAAGATGGCCTGAAATCAGGACTCTCAGTCGCTCAGGCCATACAGCAGCAAGCAGCGCTGTCCGAGCGCCAAGCTGCCTGAAGCGAACCCAGACCTATGCCGACGCAGACTCTTCCATTACAAGCCCTGCTCTGCAGCGGCGAGGTATGGCACAGCCGCCTGCGTCCCGCCACGAATACTTTCAGCTACGGCGTATTCACGCTGATGCTGCCACTGCGCACACTGGCAGAGACCGACTTAGTTACGCGCCTGTGTTCGCGCAATCGTTTCAATCTTTTGTCATTTCACGACTGCGATCATGGCGATGGCAAGACGCCACTGCTGCAATGGATAGACAGTCTGCTGACATCGGAAAACATTCTGGATGCGGATGGAGAAATCTGGCTGCAAACATTTCCACGCGTGCTGGGCTATGTCTTCAACCCCGTGTCTTTCTGGTACTGCCACAGAAAAAATGGCGAGCTGCGCGCCATTCTCTGCGAAGTGAATAACACCTTTGGCGAACGACATTTTTATTTACTGGACACGGGCGGCCACATGCCCTGGGGTGCAGAACTGAGTGCGAAAAAAGTATTTCATGTCTCACCCTTTTGCGCGGTTACGGGCAATTACCATTTCCGATTTATGCGCAGCTCGCAAGCCACCAACGGCAAAGTCACAGAACGTCTGGTGGCACGCATTGATTATGAAGATGAGGCAGGCCCACTCTTGCTGACCCAGGTATCCGGCACCTTGCACCCACTGACCAATGCGAGTGCTGCCAAAGCATTCTTCAGCCATCCACTGATGACGCTGAACGTGATCGTGCGCATACATTGGCAAGCCATAAAATTATTTGCCAAACGCGTGCCATTTTTCAGCAAACCCTTACCGCCTGATGAACCCCTGAGCCGATGAACAATTCACTGCCTGAAACGCCTGCACTCAATCAAGAGACCGCTGCCAGCGATGCGCCATCCACTGCCGTGCCTACCCAGGCACGCATCATCCTGCACATGCTGCAAAAACTGGAACAAGGGGCACTGCAGCTGAGCTGCCCGGATGGCCGTGTGCTGCACTTTGGTGATGACAGCGCACCAGTCAGGCTGATACTGAAAAGCTGGGAACCCTTCATCGCAGCGATACGCTCCGGCGACATAGGCTTTGCTGAAAGTTATATTGCCGACCAGTGGCAGACCGATGACCTGAATGGACTGCTAATGCTGTTCATACACAACCGTGATGCATTGGAATCAGCCATTTATGGCAGCTGGTGGGGCAGCCTACTGTACCGGCTGAAGCATCTGTTCAACCGCAATTCCAGAACCGGTAGCCGTCGCAATATTCACGCGCACTACGACATAGGGAATAGCTTCTATCGTCTGTGGCTGGACCCTTCCATGACCTACTCGAGTGCCCTGTTTTTAGATCCAGAGGCCACACTGGAGCAGGCACAACAAAGTAAATACCAGCGCATACATGCTGAGCTGAACTTAGAGGCTGGCCATCGCGTGCTGGAAATCGGTTGCGGCTGGGGCGGCTTCGCCGAGCTGGCCATTAAAAAAGGCGCGCACATCACCGGACTCACTTTGTCGGATGAACAGCTGGCATTCGCGCAGCAACGACTGCAGGCAGCAGGACTAGACAAACAGGCCGACCTGAGGCTACAGGACTATCGCGATACAGAAGGTGAATTCGATGCCATCGCTTCGATAGAAATGTTTGAAGCCGTGGGTGAAGCATACTGGGACAGTTATTTCGCCTGCGTCGCCCAAAGATTAAAACCCGGCGGCCGTGCCTGCATACAGACCATCACCATTGATGACGCGCTGTTTGAACGCTATCGCAAAGGTACTGACTTCATACAGCAATATATTTTCCCGGGCGGGATGCTGCCTTCACCCTCGGTATTCCGGGCGCATGCAGAACGCCATGGACTGAAGGTGGTGAATGAACTCGCCTTTGGTCTGGACTATGCACGCACGCTGATGACCTGGCATAAGGATTTCCTGCAGCAGCGGCCTGCGATTGAAGCACTCGGCTTTGACGGGCGTTTCATACGCACCTGGCAGTTCTATCTGGCTTACTGTGAAGCGGGTTTCCGTGCCGGCAGCATCGATCTGTTTCAGTTCACTCTGCAAAAAACCTGAGCATGATGAGTTTGCGTATGGGTATGGGATGGGGATGCGTATGAATATGCGTATGGTTAGGCGCGTTTTAAGCAGCGGTATTTTTTATATGCTGATGCTGAGCTTTGCATCCTCCATCGCCGCTGAGCCGGAGCTGCCTGCGAAGCTGCCTGCCAAGGTGCCTGAGTATGTGACAGCAGCACTGCCTGAAGCCACACTCATCGGTGGCGCTCCCATGCGCTGGTTTGGCTTAAAAATCTATGAAGCCCGCTTGTGGGCCAACAAAAAAACTCTGCAAGCCAATACCTGGAGTTCACAGCCATTGATGCTAGAACTGGTCTATGCCAGACAACTTGCCGGGGAAAAGATTGCCCTCAGAAGTATTGAGGAAATGAAGCACTTAGGCATAGGCAGCCCTAGTCAGCATGCCGTCTGGCTGGAAGCCATGAAGCGCATCTTTCCGAATGTTGAAAACGGTATGCAGCTGACCGGACTGTATCAGCAGGGACAGGCTACGCGCTTCTATCGTAATGGCACGCTGATTGGTGAGATCAGTGACCCGGATTTTGGTCCGGCATTTTTTGCTATCTGGCTGCATCCCCGCAGCAGCGCGCCCGAGTTGCGTGCTGCCCTGCTCGGCTTGAAGTAGACCAGCGCCATGACCTCTGCATCCCGACTGACGCGCACAGACTTACTGGCCTACGGCCTGTTCGGTTTGCCACTGGCGATGCTGGCATTACCTATCTATATGCTGGTGCCCCATCTGTATGCGGCTGAACTGGGTCTGTCTCTGACGGCGGTCGGTGCCATTCTGCTGGCAGCACGCGCGCTTGATGCCTTCATCGACCCGGTCATAGGCACATGGATAGATCGTGCAGCCGCAGCGCGCTCGTATGGCAGTTTCATCTTGCTGTCTCTGCCCTTGCTGGTCACGGGTTATCTGACTTTATTTCATCCGCCTGCCATGTCTGTGCATAGCCTGTATGCCTGGCTGGTATTGAGCCTCATGCTGGTTTACGCCGGCTTTAGTATTGCCACGATTGCTCACAATAGCTGGGGCGCCAGTCTGGCCCAGCTTCGCAGTGAGCGTTCGCGTCTGACGGCCACACGTGAAGCATGCGGACTAGGGGGTGTATTGCTGGCAGCCTCTTTGCCCGGACTGACGGGCATGGCAGGACTGTCCATTGGCTTTCTCATTCTGCTGGCCATCAGCACCTGCCTGCTTCTGAAGCGCGCACCCCACCGAGCCATAAGTACAGAGCATGCAGAAACGCTGCACTGGTCAGCACCCTTGCGAGTACCGCTGTTTCGCTGGCTACTGGCTGTGTTTGCATTCAACGGCATTGCCGCTGCGATTCCTGCCACCTTGTTTTTGT
>CAIQLE010000310.1 GCA_903872555.1 uncultured bacterium | reverse complement strand
GCCGCAATCCAGTTGCGCAGGAAAATGATCAGGATGGCAATCACCAGTGCAGCGCCTACCAGCAGATTTTCTGCCACCGTCTGTACCGTGTGCCCGATCAGCTGAGTACGGTCATAAATTGCATAAATTTTTACGCCCTTGGGCAGCTTGGCGTTGACCAGCTCAATTTTTTCTTTCAGCTCGGTCACGACCTTAGTGGCATTGCTGCCCTTGGTCATTTGTACGATACCCTCAACCACGGTATCTCTGTCGTTGTACGAGACAATACCGGAACGGTTGCGCGCACCGATCAAGACTTCAGCCACATCCGACACCAGCACGGTCTTGCCATTGCTGGCTTTGACCACCACCCGGCCGATATCCGCCAGATTGTTGAAGATACCCATACCGCGTATGACCAGTGCTTCATCGCCCCGGCGCACGAAACCGCCGCCGACATTGGCTGAATTATTCGCTAATGCGGTGCTGACCTGATCAATCGCAATGCCATAGCGCTTCAAGGCATAAGGATCAATCTTGACCTGATATTCCTTGATCGTCCCGCCAAAGCTGACTACATCAGCCACGTTTTGCACGATGCGCAATTGCGGACGAATCACCCAGTCCTGAATGGCCCGCGCCTCGCTCATGCTCATCTCCGGTGGTGTCTCCAGCACATAGCGATACACCTCACCGACCGCTGTCGACAAAGGGGCCAGTGAAGGCTGTAAACCGGGCGGCAAATTCACATTCTGAAGTTTTTCCAGCACTTGCTGGCGCGCGAAGTAATCGTCCGTACCATCACCAAAGGTCAGCGTCACTACAGACAGACCTGAAATCGTCACTGAACGCAGCTGAGTCTGGCGCGGCACGCCGGACATCTCGCGCTCTATCGGCAGGGTCACATTACGTTCAACTTCTTCCGGTGCCTGACCCGGATACTGGGTCACGATCTGTACTTGCACATCTTGAACATCAGGAAACGCTTCAATCGGCAAATTGGTGACGGCACGATACCCAAAGCCGCACAGTGCAGCCGTCATCACCAGCACGAAAACGCGCTGGGTCAGGACAAATTCAATCAGCTTATTGAGCATCGACAGCCGCCTCAGAATTCAACAACAGTGCGCCTTCTGTCACCACTCGTTCGCCATCTGCCAGGCCATTCTCAACAAAGGAATGATCATTCCCGCGCAGGGCCAGTTTGACCTGACGCTTTTCGAATGTGCCGGGCTGTTTTTCAACAAATACAAAGGTATAAATACCTTCTGTGATCAGGCTGGTATTGGGCACGCGTATGCCCTTGCGCTCACCGTCGGCCAGGAAGGATACGCGGGCAAACATTTCAGGCTTGAGTTTGCCGTCGGCATTCTTGATCGTGCAGCGTACCTGCACACGACGCGTCACAGGATCAACAGAAACACCGATACGCTCGACGGTTGCGCGGAATTGTTGTTCAGGATAAGCATCCGTTTCCAGACTGACCGTCTGGCCCAGATGCACATTGGCGAGATTTTTTTCCGGTACATCGACCAGCACCCAGAGCCGGCTGATGTCGGTAATTAAAAACAGGGGATCTTGCAGATCAGGCCGCACTTCCTGACCCGGATTGGCTACGCGCTCCACCACGATGCCCTGTATAGGCGAGCGCAAGATGAACTTACCATTTTCATGACCCGAGGCTTGCAGATTTCGCAGTCTCAATGAAGCACGACGGGTATCGGCCTGTGATTGAGCATAATCGGCTTCGGAAGCTTCGAAATCCTTGCGTGCGAT
>CAIQLE010000309.1 GCA_903872555.1 uncultured bacterium | reverse complement strand
CTGCCCCGCAACTGATGAAGCTGCGAAAGGCCGAAACGCTCCGCGTGTTCTATCACCATCAGTGAGGCATTTGGTACATCGACCCCGACTTCAATCACGGTGGTCGCTACCAGCAGATGCAGTTCACCTTGCGCGAAACTTCCCATCACCTGCTGTTTTTCAGCCGGCTTCAGACGGCCATGCACCAGGCCTATGCGCAGATCCGGCAAGGCCGCAGTCAGCAGTTCGTAGGTTTCAGTGGCGGTCTGTAGCTGCAGCACTTCGGATTCTTCAATCAGCGGACAGACCCAATACACCTGACGCCCTTCTTTGGCGGCAGCATGCACGCGCTCGACCACTTCATCGCGCCGCTCCTGAGGAATCAGCCGTGTGACGACAGGCGTGCGTCCGGGCGGCAGTTCATCAATCACCGAGACTTCGAGATCAGCGTAGTAAGTCATGGCCAGCGTGCGCGGTATGGGTGTGGCCGACATCATCAATTGATGCGGCACGCTGTCCACGCCTTTATTACGCAGAGTCAGGCGCTGGGCCACACCAAAGCGGTGCTGTTCATCGACAATCACCAGACCCAGCCGGGCAAATTCCACGTCTTGTTGTATCAGCGCATGCGTGCCGATCACCAGCTTCGCTGCGCCTGATTCTATGCGTGCGCGGGCTTCTTCTTTTTCGCGTTTTTTCAGACTGCCCGTGAGCCAGGCGACATCCACGCCCAGAGGCAGCAGCCAGCTGGCGATCTTGCGGAAATGCTGCTCGGCCAGAATTTCAGTCGGCGCCATCAATACCGCCTGATAGCCATTGTCGATCGCTTGCGTAGCGGCCAGTGCAGCGACAATGGTTTTGCCGCTGCCTACATCACCCTGCAGCAGGCGCTGCATGGGATAGGGCGCTTTGATGTCGTGACGAATTTCATCCAGCACTCGGTGCTGTGCGCCCGTCAGTGCGAAAGGCAGGCTGCTCAGAAATGAAGTAGTGAGTGCGCCGACATTGCCCAATACGGGCGCGCCCTGCTGACGCCGCGCCAGCTGTGCGCGTTTCATCGACAATTGCTGTGCCAGTAGCTCATCGAATTTCATGCGTATCCAGGCCGCATGGCTGCGCTCTGTCAGGGCATGCTCATCAATATCGGGCGGTGGATTGTGCAGCAGCCTGATGGCAGGCTCGAAGGGCATTAAATTCAGTGCTTCGCGCAGGGCAACGGGCAGGGTGTCGGTACAGTCAAAGCGTGTCATGGCACTGGCGATCGCCTTGCGCAGCAAGCTTTGTGACAGACCTTCACCGGCCGGGTAGACCGGGGTCAGAGCTTGCGGCAGCGGCGTATCAGTGGCCGCGGATTTCACGGCGGGATGCACCATCTCATCGCCAAAAAACCCATGCCGCATTTCACCGCGCACGCGCAAACGTTTGCCAACGGCCATTTGGGTGGCCTGACTGCCGTAAAAATTCAGGAAACGCAGCGTCAGCGTGCCCGTCTCATCATGCAGGGTGACGACCAGCTGTCGGCGCGGCCGGTATTGCACATCGCAGTCACTCACCAGACCTTCAATCTGCACCGTCTGGCCATGCCTCAGCACGGCTTCGCTGATGCTCAGAACCTCGGTCTCATCCTCATAGCGCATGGGCAGGTGCAGCACCAGCGCGCTGTCGCTCGACAGCCCAAGCCGCGCCAGACGGTCGACGGTACGCAGGCTTTTGGGCGGGCTGGATTTTTTTTTGGTAGCAGACATAGCAGACTGAGATGGCAGGCGCAGCGTAGAATACCGGCTTTTCCAGAAACGCCCCAGCATTCACCGTTTTTTCCCTGGTTGATGCCGCGTCATCATGTATTCCCTGTCCGATTTCGATTTCGATCTGCCTCCCGAACTGATTGCTCAGGCTCCTTTGTCTGATCGCAGCAGCTCGCGCCTGCTGCAGCTGAGTGGCGAGCATCTGATTGATCGCCAGTTTGCCGACATTCTGAGTTTGATTCAGCCCGGTGATGTACTGGTCTTCAATGACACGCGCGTACTGAATGCACGTTTTTATGGCGAGAAAGCCAGTGGCGGCAAGGTCGAAGTACTGGTAGAGCGCGTGACAGATAGCCAGACGGTGCTGGCGCAGGTGCGTGCATCGAAAACACCGCAACCCGGTTCACGCATACGACTGGCCGATGCTTTTGATGTGACCGTGGGTGAGCGTGAAGGGCAGTTTTTTATATTGCATTTCCCAAGTGACGCCATCACCCTGATCGATGCTTATGGCCGTCTGCCCTTGCCGCCGTATATCGCGCATGATGCTGATGCCATCGACGCGACGCGTTATCAGACGGTGTATGCCAAGCATCCGGGGGCAGTGGCAGCACCTACGGCAGGACTGCATTTTGATGAAGCCCTGTTAACGCAACTCAAGGCGCAGGGTGTCAAACTGGCCTGGCTGACGCTGCATGTGGGCGCAGGCACTTTTCAGCCGGTGCGCACCGATAATCTGTCTGAGCACATCATGCACAGCGAGTGGTACAGCATTTCACAGGAAACAGTGGATCTGGTGCAAGCTGCGCAGGCAGCTGGTCGCAGCGTGATTGCGGTGGGCACCACGAGTCTGCGTGCCCTGGAGTCTGCTTCGGCATCCGGGCAATTGGAGGCTGGCAGTGGCGATACCCGAATTTTTATCACGCCCGGCTATCAATTCAAGACCGTGAGCCGTTTGATCACGAATTTCCATTTACCGAAGTCGACCCTGATGATGCTGGTCTCAGCCTTTGCCGGCTACGATCGTATACGTCAGGCCTATCAGCATGCGATTGCACAGCGTTATCGTTTTTTCAGCTACGGTGATGCCATGCTGCTGGAGTGCGACTCAAGCAATCAGCAGAATATAAATCAATCATGAAATTTACTTTACTGAAAACAGACGGCCATGCGCGCCGCGGCCGTGTCGAGCTGGAACACGGCAGCATAGAAACACCGGTCTTTATGCCTGTCGGCACCTATGGTTCCGTCAAGGCGATGTCGCCGACGGAACTGCTGGAAGTGCATGCGCAAATCATTCTGGGCAATACCTTCCATTTGTGGCTGCGTCCGGGCCTCGATGTCATCGGTAAATTTGGTGGTCTGCACCGTTTCATGGGCTGGGATAAACCCATACTCACTGACTCCGGTGGCTTTCAGGTGTTTTCACTCGGTGCCATGCGCAAGATCACCGAAGAGGGTGTCAAATTCGCTTCGCCCATCAATGGCGATCGCCTATTTCTGTCGCCGGAAATCTCCATGCAGATACAGCGTGTGCTCAATTCCGACATCGTGATGCAATTCGATGAATGCACGCCCTATGAAATTGATGGCCGTCCGGCCACGCGTGAAGAAGCAGGGCAATCGATGCGTATGTCCCTGCGCTGGGCCAAGCGCTCGCTGGATGAATTCAAGCGCGAAAATAATCCGAATGCGCTGTTTGGCATCGTACAGGGTGGCATGTTTGAAGATCTGCGCGATGAATCACTGGCCGGTCTGGAAGCGCTGGATTTTCATGGTGTTGCGATCGGTGGCTTGTCCGTGGGTGAGCCCAAAGAAGATATGCAGCGCATACTCGCGCACACCGGCCCTAAGCTGCCTGCCCACAAGCCGCATTATTTGATGGGCGTAGGCACGCCGGAAGATCTGGTGCAGGGTGTGGCCAATGGCATTGATATGTTTGACTGCGTGATGCCGACCCGGAATGCGCGCAATGGCTGGCTGTTCACCCGCTTTGGCGATCTCAAGATCAAGAATGCCCGTCATCGCGACGAAGACATGCCGCTTGATCCCAGCTGTGACTGTTATGCCTGCAAAAATTTCTCGCGCGCTTATCTGCATCATTTGCACCGCGCCGGCGAGATTCTGGGCGCGCGCCTGAACACGATACATAATTTGCATTACTACCTGCAATTGATGAGCGAAATGCGTGAAGCCATAGAAGCCGGCACTTTTCAGGCATTTCGCCAGCGTTTTGCGGCGGATCGCGCGCGCGGGGTCTGATCCATCCCTGTGCGAGTGCTAAAATCGCGGATTGTTAATAAATAACCACCCGGAGCAGTCAATGTTGATTTCAAATGCCTATGCCCAGACAGCCGGACCAGCCGCAGCAGGCGGCGGTCTGATGCAACTCCCGTTCATCATATTGTTTTTCGTTGTGGTGTATTTCCTGATGATCCGTCCTCAGATGAAGCGCCAGAAAGAACAGAAAGAAATGATCGATGCCATCGCCAAGGGCGATGAAGTCGTGACGGCCGGTGGCATCGTGGGCAAAGTCAGCAAAGTGACGGATGCCTACGTCACCCTTGAAGTGGCTGAAGGCACAGAAGTCATTATTCAAAAAGCTTCGGTGACCATGCTCCTGCCTAAGGGCTCGATCAAAGCACTCTGATCCGATTCAACTCATCCCGTCCGGCCTAGAAGCCGGACTTTTTTCATTCCGGGCAAGTCGCCATGAACCGTTATCCCCTCTGGAAGTATGTGCTGATCGCGTTGGTGCTGATGCTGGGCGCGCTATACACAACCCCGAATTTCTTTGGCGAGTCGCCGGCTGTGCAGATCAGCAGTGCCAAGGCCACGCTGAAACTCGGGCCTGACACCGCCGTTCGCGTACAGCAAGCGCTGCAAGCTGCCGGTGTGCGCGCTGAAAATGCTTACTATGAAGATCTGGGCAATAACGGCACCGTGCGTGTACGTTTTGCCAGCACCGATCTGCAATTCAAAGCCAAGACTGTTATCGAGCAGGCACTTAACAAAGATCCTGTCGACCCTAGCTATCTGGTGGCATTTAATCTGTTGCCGAATACGCCTTCCTGGTTACAGAGTCTGCATGCGCTGCCTATGTATCTCGGTCTGGATCTGCGCGGTGGCGTGCACTTCCTGATGCAGGTCGATACCAAGGCTGTGATGGCCAAACGGATTCAGGGCCTGCAGTCAGGCACGCGCGCGCTGCTGGTTGAAAAGCATGTGCGCTTCGCTGGTCTGTCACGCGAGGGTGACAGCGTTGAGATTCGATTCCGTGATCAGGAAACCATGGATGCTGCTCGCGCCGTGCTGTTGGCCCAGATGACGGAACTGACGGTCAGGGAAGCCAGTGATGCCGAAGGCCTGAAACTGCGCGCCTCGCTCAACCCCAAGGGTCTCAAACAGACTCTCGAAGAAGCAGTGCAGCAGAATATCTCCACCTTATCCAAGCGCGTCAATGAACTGGGCGTGGCTGAGCCTGTGATTCAGCGTCAGGGTGCGGACCGCATCGTGGTGCAGCTGCCGGGTGTGCAAGATGTCTCGCGCGCCAAAGACATTATCGGCCGCACCGCCACGCTGGAAGTGCGCATGGTGGATGAATCAGTGCGTCGCGGCACGGAAGAAACCGCCGCGGTACCACTGGGCTCAGAATTGTTCAAGGTCGGCAAGGGTGCGCCTGTGGTGCTCTATAAAGACCCGGTCATCACGGGTGACTATATTTCAAATGCCGGTGCCAGTTTCGATCAGAACCATCAGCCTGCCGTCGGCATCGACCTGAATGGCGATGGTGGCCGCAAGATGCGTGAAGCCACCCGCAGCAAGGTCGGCAAGCTGATGGCGATCGTGCTGTTTGAAAAAGGCAAGGGCGAAGTCCTGACCGTGGCGACCATACGTGACGAGCTCGGTTCACGCTTCCAGATCACCGGCATGGAATCGCCCGCTTCTGCTTCTGATCTGGCGCTGCTCTTGCGTGCCGGTTCGCTTGCAGCGCCCATGGAAATCATTGAAGAACGCACCATCGGCCCGCAACTGGGCGCTGAAAATATCAGCAAGGGCTTTAATTCCACGCTCTACGGTTTTGCGGCGATCACGACCTTCATGATCATCTATTACCTGATGTTCGGTGCCTTCAGCGTGTTTGCGCTGGCGGTGAACGTGATGCTGCTGATTGCCTTGCTCTCCATGCTGCAGGCCACGCTGACCCTGCCAGGCATTGCAGCGATTGCGCTGACGCTGGGTATGGCGATTGATGCCAACGTGCTGATCAATGAGCGTATCCGTGAAGAACTCAGAAACGGCAGTTCAGCGCAGGCCGCGATTGCAGCCGGCTTTGAGCGTGCCTGGGCCACGATTCTGGATTCGAATGTCACGACCCTGATTGCCGGTCTGGCGCTGCTGATTTTTGGTTCCGGTCCGATTCGTGGTTTTGCAGTCGTACATTGCCTGGGCATTATGACCTCGATGTTCTCTGCTGTGGTGGTGGCGCGTGCACTGGCCAACCTCTGGTATGGCCGTCGCAAGAAACTCAGCAGCGTATCGATAGGACAAGTCTGGAAGCCTAAGGCCTGATGGCGTGAAGCCACACTGAAAGGAACATCATGGAATTTTTCAGAATCAAAAAAGACATACCGTTCATGCGGCATGCATTGCTGTTCAATGTGATTTCCGCATTGACCTTTGTCGCTGCCGTATTTTTCCTGTTTTCGAATGGTCTGCATCTGTCGATTGAATTCACCGGCGGTACGGTGATGGAAGTTGCCTACACCAAGCCGGCAGATCTGGAAGCGATACGCAAGACTGTCAGCGGTCTGGGCTTTACAGACAGTCAGGTGCAAAGCTTCGGCACCGCGCAGGATGTGCTGATCCGCCTGCCAGTGCAAAAGGGTTCTAACTCTGCACAACTGAGCACGCAGGTCATCGAAGCACTCAAGGCGCAGGATGCCAGCGTCGGTCTGAAGCGAGTGGAATTCGTCGGTCCGCAAGTCGGTGAAGAACTCGCCCATGATGGCCTGACAGCACTGGCCTTCGTGGTGGTCGGCATCATGATTTATCTGGCCTTCCGTTTCGAATGGAAATTCGCTGTCGCTGCCATCATCGCGAACTTGCATGACGTGGTCATCATTCTTGGCTTCTTTGCATTCTTCCAGTGGGAGTTCTCGCTGACCGTGCTGGCAGCTGTGCTGGCGGTGCTGGGCTATTCCGTGAATGAATCGGTGGTGGTGTTTGACCGTGTGCGCGAAACTTTCCGTGATCGCCGCTTCGGCAAACTGGCGACCGCCGATGTGATGAACCATGCAATCACCAGCACGATTTCACGCACCGTCATCACTCACGGTTCGACCCAGCTGATGGTCTTGTCCATGCTGCTGTTTGGCGGTCCTACCCTGCATTATTTTGCGGTGGCATTGACGATTGGTATTTTGTTCGGTATTTATTCTTCGGTCTTCGTTGCTGCCGCTGTGGCGATGTGGCTGGGCGTCAAGCGTGAGGATTTGCTCAAGCCTGTGAAGCCTAAGGATGAAACGGACGGCGCTGTGGTGTGATTCACGCAGCCTCAAATAAAAAGCCCGCCTGGTTTCAGGCGGGCTTTTTTAATGGTGCTCTGTTTCTACGTGCAATCTTAGTCCGAGTGCCCTGATCACTTTCATGATCGTAGAAAATTCAGGATTGCCCTCTGCAGAAAGCGCCTTGTACAGACTCTCGCGTGCCATGCCTGTATCTCTCGCCAGCTGACTCATGCCCTTGGCTCGCGCAATATCACCCAGAGCAGAGCGTATGAGACTGCCGTCACCCGGATCATCTTCAAAGCAGGCTTCGAAATAAAGACGAATGTCTTCATCGCTCTTCAATTCTGCAACAGCATCCCATGCTGTGAATTTTTCACTCATGTCTCGGTTCTCCAGTCACTGGCGATATGGATGGCACGTTCTATATCAGCGTTTTGCGTGCTTTTATCTCCGGCGATAAGTAGCAAGACGAGCGTCTTGCCTCGTTGCGTGAAATAGACCCGGTAACCCGGGCCGTAATCTATTCTGAGTTCACTAATGCCTGAACGGAGAAATTTACTATCGCCAAAATTACCGTTCGATAGTCGTCTGATTCGGGCATTTATTTTTGCGACTGCAAGCCTATCCCTGAGTCGCGACAGCCAATGCTGAAAAGTTTCGCTCTGAAGGATTTGGATCACACACGAAGTGTAGTCCATGGTTCACTACATGTAAACCATGGGCTACATAGATAGGGACTGGGTAATTATGCTCAGATGCCTTTTGCCAGTTCCGCAGCCAGTCCTATATAACTCGCTGGTGTCATCGCCAGCAAATGGTCTTTGGCTTCCTGCGGTATGGCCAGACCGGTGATGAAATCTTTCAGCGCTGCCTGCGAGATGCCCTTGCCGCGTGTGAGTTCTTTCAATTGCTCATACGGATTCTCTATGCCGTAACGGCGCATCACCGTTTGTACGGGTTCGGCCAGCACTTCCCAGCTATGGTCCAGATCTTCTGCCATGCGTCCAGGATTGACTTCCAGCTTGTTCAGTCCGCGCAGGCAACTGTCATAAGCCAGCAGGCTGTAACCCATGCCTACACCGATATTGCGCAACACGGTCGAGTCCGTCAGGTCACGCTGCCAGCGCGAGATCGGTAATTTTTCTGCCATGTGCTTCAGCACGGCATTCGCCATACCGAGGTTGCCTTCGGAATTTTCGAAATCAATCGGATTGACTTTGTGCGGCATGGTGGATGAACCAATCTCACCAGCCTTGGTGCGCTGCTTGAAATAGCCCAGGGAGATATAACCCCAGATATCGCGATTCAGGTCGAGCAAGATGGTGTTAGTGCGTGCGATGGCATCGAATAGTTCGGCCATGTAATCATGCGGCTCGATCTGTATGGTGTAAGGATTGAATGTCAGTCCCAGCTTTTGCTCAATCACCTTGCATGAGAAAGCAGCCCAGTCGAAGCTGGGGTAGGCCGACAGATGCGCATTGTAGTTGCCGACAGCGCCATTCATTTTGCCGAGTATCTGCACAGCCGCGATACGTTGTTGCGCACGCTGCAGGCGTGCCACCACGTTCGCCATTTCCTTGCCCAAAGTCGTAGGGCTGGCCGGCTGACCGTGGGTTCGCGACATCATGGGCATGTCGGCATTCGCGTGGGCGATCTCTGTCAGCTTACTGATCAGGCCGCTCAGTGCCGGCAGCAATACCTGATCACGCGCGGCTTTCAGCATCATGCCGTGTGAGGTGTTGTTGATGTCTTCGGAAGTGCAGGCGAAGTGTATGAATTCAGACGCTGCCACTAATTCCGGTACGTGCTGCACTTTTTCTTTCAGCCAGTATTCGACAGCCTTTACATCATGATTGGTCACGGCTTCGATAGCCTTGATGCGGGCTGCATCTTCTTCCGTGAAATCAGACGCCAGTTTATTCAGCAGTGCCGCTGCCGCTGCTGAGAACGGCGGGAGTTCAGCAAAGCCTGCTTCAGACAAAGCGATCAGCCAGGAGATCTCGACCTTGACGCGATGGTGCATGAAACCGGCTTCGGACAGCAGGGGACGCAGCGCATCGGTTTTGGAGGCATAACGACCGTCGAGAGGCGATAGAGCAGAAAGCGGAGAAAGTTGCATGATGTGATGGGAAAAATACGGCAAGAATGAGTGCGAAATCAGAAACTGACCGGCACGAACCAGCGCGGATTTTACCATTCGTGCCCGCCTTTAACGGGCTTGTGCTGGCGCAGGTGGAAGCGTAGATTGAGCCACATTAGCCGGTGCTATAATCGCGCTCCTTAAAATGATTGCCGAATCGCTATGAAACTCCTTGGATCACTGGCAAGCCCTTACGTCCGCAAAGTCCGCGTCGTGTTAGCGGAAAAAAAACTCGATTACGAATTCATTCTTGAGGACGTGTGGTCGCCGGAGACCACCATTGCCTTGTCTAATCCTTTGGGCAAAGTGCCCTGTCTGGTGATGGAAGATGGCGGAGCTATGTTTGATTCAAGCGTGATTGTCGAGTATCTGGATACCATGTCGCCGGTGGGCAAGCTCATCCCTATCCCTGGCCGTGAACGCGCCAGTATCAAATGCTGGGAAGCGCTGGCTGATGGTGTACTGGACGCCGGCATATTGGTGCGTCTGGAGCGCACTCAGCGTCCGCCTGAGCAGCAGAGTGATGTCTGGGTAGAGCGGCAGTTGGGCAAGGTGCGCGAAGGCGTGGCAGCCATGTCCTCGGCGCTGGGGGAGCACAGCTTCTGTTCAGGTAAGCAGTTCTCGCTGGCCGATGTCGCTGTTGGTTGTGCGCTGGGCTGGCTGGCATTCCGCTTCCCTGAAATCACCTGGGCTGAAGATCATCCGAACCTGGCGCGTCTGTTTGAAAAATTATCGGAGCGTCCGTCATTCAGGGATACGATTCCCGTGGCCTGATGAACATCGGACGAATAAAAAAGGAGCCTGCAGGCTCCTTTTTTTATGCAGAGAGCTTGTAAGAAGTATGGCTCAGGCTAGTCTCAATCTTGAATCAACCCTGAGTCAGCACGGTCTCAGTCCGCTGAACCGGCTGCATCAATAATTCCTCCGCCCAGGCAGACATCTCCCTCATACAGCACGGCCGATTGTCCCGGCGTGACTGCCCACTGTGGTTGCGGGAACTGTAGTTCAAAGCTGCCATCCTCAAGTGTGTGTTGATGACAGGGCATATCGGCCTGACGGTAGCGGGTCTTAGCTGAGAGATTGCCTTGTGCCGGAGCAGAGCCGGCGACCCAGCTGACCTGAGCTGCACTGAGCTTGGATGACAGCAGCCAGGGATGATCATGACCCTGTACCACATACAGGATGTTGTTCGCCACGTCCTTGCGCGCCACATACCAGGCTTCATGGTGGCCATCTTTGTCGCGGTGCTGTTTGCTGCCGCCGAGTCCTATGCCTTTGCGCTGACCCAGGGTGTAAAACGAGAGTCCCACATGTTCGCCCACCACTTCACCATTCGGCGTTTGCATAGGCCCGGGTTTGAAGGACAGATAGCGATTCAGGAATTCACGGAAAGGGCGCTCGCCTATGAAGCAGATGCCGGTGGAATCTTTTTTGCGGGCGTTCGGCAGTTTCAGTTCAGCAGCGATCTGGCGTATCTCTGTTTTATGGATTTCACCCAGGGGGAACAGGGTGTGTGACAGCTGGGACTGATTCAGCCGGTGCAGGAAATAACTCTGGTCCTTGCTGGCGTCGACGGCTTTGAGCAGCTCAAATCGGCCCTGATGATCAAGGCTTTCGCGCACACGTGCGTAATGGCCGGTGGCGATCTTATCTGCGCCCAGTTTCATTGCATGATCAAGAAAGGATTTGAACTTGATCTCAGCATTACAGAGCACATCGGGATTCGGTGTGCGGCCGGCTTCGTATTCGCGCAGGAATTCAGCGAAGACCCGGTCTTTGTATTCGCTGGCGAAGTTGACTGCTTCGATATCGACACCGATCACATCGGCAACGCTGACGGCATCGATCCAGTCCTGACGGGTTGAGCAGTATTCATCATCATCATCGTCTTCCCAGTTCTTCATGAACAGGCCGATGACTTCATAGCCCTGCTGTTTCAGCAGCCAGGCCGCCACCGATGAATCTACACCGCCCGACATACCGAGCACGACTCTTCCCTTAGCCATGTTGTTGACCGGTGACGCTGGGATGGGTGGACAGGATGGACAGATCGTGGCGTTTGCCGCTCAGGAAATCATCAACACACTGCATGACCAGCGGGCTGCGATGTTTATCCTGTGTGCTGTGCATTTCTTCGGGCGTCATCCACACCGTGCGCAAAATACCTGCGTCCAGTGGCTGGTCATGCCATTTTCCTAACGCTCCGGTAAAAGCAAAGCGAAGATAGGTCACGGCTTCATTGCTGCGGCTCGATACATAGCGCGACATGTAAATGCCCACCAGCGCATCCGGCGCAAATTCAAAGGCGGTTTCTTCCAGCGTCTCGCGACTGACCGCGTGGGTCAGTGATTCGCCCGGGTCCAGATGGCCAGCGGGCTGGTTGAAGCGTATGCCTTCGCTGGTTTCTTCTTCGACCAGCAAGAATTTGCCATCGCGTTCAATGATGGCTGCGACGGTGACTGAGGGTTTCCAGATAGTAGACAT
>CAIQLE010000308.1 GCA_903872555.1 uncultured bacterium | reverse complement strand
CGTTGCACTTGTTTAGCGACATCGCGCAAGGCATCTTGCGATCCTTTGCGGTCAAACTTATTGATGGCGACGAAATCAGCAAAATCGAGCATATCGATTTTTTCCAGCTGCGAGGCAGCGCCGAATTCGGGTGTCATCACATACAGGCTGCAATCCACATGCGGCACGATAGCGGCATCGCCCTGGCCTATGCCCGAGGTCTCAACGATGATCAAATCAAAACCGGTGGCGCGACAGGCGGCGATCACATCCGGCAGTGCCTGTGAAATTTCTGAGCCGGCCTCACGCGTGGCGAGCGAACGCATGAACACGCGCTGCTTGCTACCCCATGGGTTGATTGCATTCATGCGTATGCGGTCGCCCAGCAGTGCGCCACCGGATTTGCGGCGCGATGGGTCAATTGAAATCAGCGCGATATTCAGAGCATCATCCTGATCGATGCGCAGGCGACGTATCAATTCATCGGTCAGTGAAGATTTGCCCGCACCGCCCGTGCCGGTGATGCCGAGTGCAGGAGCCTTATGTTTTGCTGCGGCTTCATGCAGAGCCTGTTTGAGTTCGGACGAGACCTTGCCGTTTTCAAGTGCCGTGATGAGTTGGGCGAGCGGACGCTGACGCTGCACCATGTCGCCGTCCTGCAATGCTTTCAGGCTTTGCGGCGCATGCACGGAAAGATCGCTGTCACATGCCTGAATCATATGCAGAATCATGCCGACCAGACCCATGCGTTGCCCGTCTTCCGGACTGAAAATACGCGTGACACCATATTCATGCAGTTCGCGAATTTCGGCCGGCACGATCACCCCGCCGCCGCCGCCGAAAACCTTGATGTGCTCACCGCCGCGCTGCTTCAGCAGATCGATCATGTATTTAAAGTATTCGACATGACCACCCTGATAACTCGAGATCGCAATTCCCTGCGCATCTTCCTGCAAAGCGGCCGTCACAATTTCATCGACAGAACGGTTGTGTCCCAGATGAATGACTTCCGCGCCTTGCGCCATCAGTATGCGGCGCATGATATTGATCGATGCATCATGCCCGTCGAATAGCGAAGCGGCAGTCACAAAGCGGATTTTATTTGCGGGGGTGTAGGCAGTCAGGTTCTGCGACACGGACAGGTCGGTCATACGTATCTCCGGAAGGTGCGGCCACTGCTGAGCGGCTCTTGGATTCTATTGACGCTTACGTTAACGTCAAGCTCAAAGAGTATAGCCTGAAACCCTCATTACAACAGCGCTGTGAAACTTGCGGATCTGACAAAAACAGGTCGGATTAGTGAGCCGTGAGCAGGTGAATCGACAGGCCGTCCTTAGGGTTTACACTGTGCGCCAATAACAAGAACCCGGAGACACGATGAGCACGCTGATTCTTCACCATTACCCGCAATCCCCCTTCGCTGAAAAAATCCGGCTGATCCTCGGCTATAAGCAGCTGGCATGGCAGTCGGTGCTGGCACCCATGATCATGCCGAAACCGGATCTGACCGCGCTGACGGGTGGCTATCGGCGTATTCCTGTGCTGCAGATCGGAGCCGATATCTATTGCGATACTGCGCTGATCTGCGACGTGCTGGAACATATTGCGCCTCAGCCCAGCCTGTATCCTGAGGCACATAAAGGTCTGGCGCGGGTCTTGGCTCAATGGGGCGACAGCTCACTGTTTCAGGCAGCGATGGCCTATAACTTCCAGCCTGCAGGTGCGCAGTCCATGTTTCCGGATGTGGAGCAGCTAAAGATTTTCGGTGCTGATCGCGCCGCCATGCGCAATAACGCGCCGCGTATGCCACCGGCCGATGCGACAGCCATGTATCTCAGCTACCTGCGCCGGATTGCCACGATGCTGGAGCACCAGCCCTGGCTGCTGGGTGAGCAGCCGAGCATTGCGGATTTCGCTGTCTATCATTCGCTCTGGTTCACGCGACATCAGGTGCCGGTGCTGGCTGGTCTGCTGGAATCCACACCCGCAGTCGGCGCATGGATGGACAGGCTTGCAGCCATAGGGCACGGCAGTTTCACGCGCATGACAGCACAAGAGGCGATTGCTGTGGCGCAGGCGTCTACGCCTGCCGAGCTGCCATCCGAGCCGCATCAGGATTATCACGGCATTGCATTGGGTAGCCCGGTCACCATCAGTGCCGAAAGTTTTGGACAGGAGCCGACCTCAGGCGTGTTGATTGCCGCCACGCGTACCCGCTATACGCTGCGTCGCGAGGATGAGCGTGCAGGTGTGGTGCATGTGCATTTCCCGCGCGTGGGATTCTTGCTGAAGAAAGATGAGAGTGCTTGATGTTGATGAGTTTGCTACGGGACTTCAGGTTTTTACATCCTGAAGTTCAGTAAAGATTTAGTTCGCTTGTCTGCCCAAAACAAATTGGGTCAGACCAAACAGCAGAGCGGTCAGGAGGCAGCAGACCAGCAGGGACAAATAAAAATTGTATTGCTGCCTCAGCATCCATGAAAACAGTAAGAACATAGGCAGGGTAGGCAGCACATACCAAAACGTGTCGTAGCTGATGGCCGCTATTTTTTGTGAATCCTTGCTTTCGATGTACATCCAGACAAACGCCAGAATCGACACCAGCGGCAAGGCCAGAGTAAAAGCAGCTAATGTCGAGCTGCGCTTGCTGATTTCTGTGACGAGCAGAATGATGGCGGCTGAAAATATAATTTTCAGAAAATACAGCATGTATTTATGCCGGGTCCAGATGGGTCATGACATCGAGCACTGGTAGGGCAGCCATTACCTGAGTTTTAGCCTGATGAGCGATGTCGTGCCCCTCTCTTACGGTGGCATTCGCATCCACTTCGATATGCACGTCAACCAGTATCATGTCACCCATTTTGCGGGTCCTCAGATCATGGCAACCTCGTACGCCTTCGGTCGACAGAATAATTTCAAGAATTTTGTCGCATTCTTCTTTGGATGCTGCTCTGTCCATTAAATCATGCAGCGCATCCCAGGAAAATTCCCAGCCGGTTTTGACTATCATCATGCCGACGATGAGTGCGCCTATGGTGTCCAGAATCGGATAACCCATTAAGGCACCGACGATACCAACCGCCACCACCAGAGAGGAAGCAGCATCCGATCGGGCATGCCATGCATTGGCAATGAGCATGGAAGAGCGCACCTTCTCAGCGGTTGCCAGCATATAGCGGAACAGCAGTTCTTTAATGACGATAGCAGCCAGTGCTATCCACAAGGCCAGCATCTGTATCGGTGCATAAGTCGTGGGGCCGATAATTTTATGGCCCGCAGTCCATAGCATGCCGAGACCAACCACCAGCAGCGAAATACCCAAGAACAAAGAGGCAGCAGTCTCATAGCGTTGATGACCATAGTGATGATCATCATCGGCAAACTTGCTGCTGTGGTGATTAGCAAATAAAACCACGAAGTCGGCCACCAGATCAGTCGCAGAGTGAACGCCGTCAGCAATCAAACCTTGTGAGCCGGAGATAAAACCAGACACCACCTGAATACTGGCCAGACTGAGATTGACGGCAATGCTGACGAGCGTACATTTTTTCGCCGCCTGCTGCTTCTCACCTGACTCAGGCTCAGTGCTGGGGATGAATTCATTCATGGGTGAGGTTTGAAGCATGTTGATTTATTCCACCGTCACTGACTTAGCCAGATTACGCGGCTTGTCCACATCTGTGCCGCGTGCCAGCGCCGTGTGATACGCCAGCAGCTGCAGCGGCACTACGTGCAGTATGGGTGACAGCAGGCCGTAATGTTCAGGCAGGCGGATCACATGAATGCCTTCGCTGGAAGCGATGCGTGAATCGGCATCGGCAAACACATACAGCTGGCCACCGCGTGCGCGCACTTCCTGCATATTTGATTTCAGTTTTTCAATCAGCGCATCATTCGGGGCGACGGTGACGACGGGCATTTCT
>CAIQLE010000307.1 GCA_903872555.1 uncultured bacterium | reverse complement strand
TGCTTCCTGGCGCAATATCATTCCTCACGTCTGGTCTTTGCACATACGCGATGCGCACTCTCCTATGTGTTTTACCAATGGCAAGGGCGCGACCAAAGAAAGCGCCTTGGCTTCGGCATTAGGCGAATATATTGAGCGGCTGAGTAATAACCATTTTTATGCAGGCGCTTTTTGGGGCGAAGACATTGCTAACGCAGCGTTTGTTCATTACCCGAATGAGCGTTGGTTTAAGCCCGGTCCTGATGATGCGCTGCCGCCAGAAATTCTGGATGAGTACTGCCTGCAAATTTATGATCCCGATGGCGAGTTACGCGGCTCGCAGCTGATCGACACCAACTCCGGCAATGTGGAGCGCGGCATCTGTTCGCTGCCGTATGTGCGGCACTCCGATGGCGAGCTGGTGTATTTCCCGTCTAATCTGATCGAAAATCTATTCGTCAGCAATGGCATGAGTGCCGGTAATACGCTGGCCGAAGCGCAGGTGCAATGTCTGTCTGAGATTTTTGAGCGGGCGGTCAAGCGCGAGATTCTGGAAGGTGAAATCGCCTTGCCGGATGTGCCGCACGAGGTGCTGGCGAAATATCCCGACATCCTCGCCGGAATTCAGGGCCTGGAAGAGCAGGGCTTTCCGGTGCTGGTCAAAGATGCGTCGCTGGGTGGTGCTTATCCGGTGATGTGTGTCACCTTGATGAACCCACGCACCGGCGGTGTCTTTGCGTCTTTCGGTGCACACCCAAGCTTCGAAGTAGCACTGGAACGCAGTCTCACTGAATTGCTGCAGGGTCGCAGCTTCGAGGGGCTCAATGATTTGCCGCGACCCACCTTTGAAAGCAACGCCGTCACTGAGCCGAATAATTTTGTAGAACACTTCATCGATTCCAGCGGCATTGTGTCCTGGCGTTTTTTTAGTAGCAAAGCAAATCACGAATTTGTAGAGTGGGACTTTTCCGGCCATGGTGAAAATTCGAATGCCGAAGAAGCTGCAAGCTTGCTGCGCATACTCGAAGACATGGGCAATGAGGTTTACACGGCGGTATATGACCAGTTGGGTGCCATCGCGTGCCGGATTTTAGTGCCGGGTTATTCGGAGGTGTATCCGGTTGAAGATTTGATCTGGGATAACACCAACAAGGCGCTATTGTTTCGCGCCGATATTCTGAACTTGCATCGCCTTGATGATGCCAGTCTGGAGGCACTGCTTGATCGACTGGAAAATAACGAGCTGGATGATTACGCCGATATTGCTACATTAATCGGCATTGAATTTGATGAGAATACGGTCTGGGGTCAGCTCACCGTTCTTGAGTTGAAGCTCTTGATTCATCTGGCTTTGCAGCAGTTTGAAGATGCGCACGAGCTGGTCGGAGCCGTCCTGCAGTACAACGACAACACGGTTGAGCGCGGATTGTTTTATCAGGCCTTGAATGTGGTGCTGGAGGTGCTGCTTGATGATGAAATGGAACTGGAAGACTACGCGGTCAACTTCCGACGGATGTTTGGCAATGATCGTATGGATGCCGTCATGGGCTCTGTTGAGGGCAGTGTGCGCTTTTTCGGACTAACCCCAACGAGTATCAAACTGGAAGGGCTGGACAGGCATCACCGTCTGATCGACAGCTATAAAAAATTGCATAAGGCGCGAAGCAATGTGGCGCTTACAGTCCGCAGTTAAGCTCAGAAACTTCCTATCAGCCACATGCGTTCAGAAGGTATAAGTACTAATTTACAATGCGTTGAATCGTTTGAAAGCTGTTAGTTAAAGGAAACCTCAAAGCGTGTTGCCAGCGCTGCGAGCTTCTTATCCAAGGTCCACAGCATGGCCCCGGGAGTCAGAAGCACTGAGCCAAGCAATATCAGATCGACGGCGCCGCAGCCCAAATCTTGAAGTTGCTCACGCTCTATCAATGCCAGTATTTCTTCGGTGGTGGCGACGGTCGCGGAGCGCAGTTGACTCAAATCGTTCAAAGTACGCTGGCGTGGTGCCGGCGGCGTTCCGCAAGCGATTTCAGTCAAGACCAAGGGATGGCATAGTACTTGGTCAGCTGACAATAGATTCTGCAGCACTGGATTGGGTTTGCGGAAATGTGAAATCCATACTGAGGTGTCTGCGAGCACGAGGTTCATCGGAACTGAATCTTACTGAGGGCGGCGGCGCGGGACGGGCTTCATCTGCGGGATTTGCCCGCCTAGTGCAGCCAAACGCTTGCCAGCCTGAACGCGAATAAATACATTTATCGCCTCACGAAATAAGTCAGCCTTGTCAGTTCCAGGGTCGGCAACTTCTAGCGCACGTTCAAAAAGCTCATCGTCGATGGTCACAGTCGTTCTCACAGGGATCTCCTCCGCATCAATATTGATGTATTGTAGCATCAATAAAATCATCAATTAATAAACACGCCCCGCTTCAACTACGCCAAATAAAACACCAGCAGCAGCGCAGCGATGTTGTGTAG
>CAIQLE010000306.1 GCA_903872555.1 uncultured bacterium | reverse complement strand
TTCTGCATCACAAGTTCTGCATCACAAGTTCTGCATCACAAGTTCTGCATCACCACAGATTACAGCCCCGTCAGAGAACTGATATTGTCAGCACCGGGAGCACCAAACAATTGTTCCTTCAGCAAATGTAACTGATCCCGCACCTGAGCCGCTTTCTCAAACTCGAGATTTTTCGAGTGATCCATCATCAGCTTCTCAAGTCGTTTGATCTCTTTGCTGACCTGCTTCTCACTCATAGCTTCGTATTTCGCATGTTCCTGCGCAGCCATCAGTTCCTGACGTGCTTCATCGATCTTATAAACACCATCAATCAGTTCACGTATCTGCTTCTTGATGCCCACAGGCGTAATGCCATTCTCCAGATTGAAGGCCACCTGCTTGATACGACGGCGCTCAGTCTCATCCATAGCGCGGCGCATAGAATCCGTGATTCGGTCGCCATACAGTATGGCCATACCATTCAGGTTACGCGCAGCGCGACCTATGGTCTGTATCAGACTACGCTCTGAACGCAGAAAGCCTTCTTTGTCCGCATCTAATATAGCGACCAGTGAGACTTCCGGCAGATCCAGACCTTCTCGTAAAAGATTAATACCAACCAGCACATCGAAAGTACCTAGACGCAGATCGCGAATGATCTCCACCCGTTCAACGGTATCGATATCACTGTGCAGATATCTCACCTTGACGCCATTATCACTTAAAAATTCCGTCAGCTGTTCAGACATTCGCTTGGTGAGTGTGGTGACGAGCACGCGCTCATTCTTGCTGACCCGGTCACTGATTTCCTGCATCAGATCATCCACCTGCGTGCTTGCAGGACGAACGATGACAACAGGATCAACCAGACCGGTTGGGCGAACCACTTGTTCAACAATTTGTCCGGAATGCGTCTTTTCATAATCAGCCGGTGTAGCCGACACAAATACCGTCTGGCGCATCTTGGATTCGAACTCATCGAAACGTAGCGGCCGGTTATCCAGCGCAGACGGCAGACGAAAACCAAAATCCACCAGATTGGTCTTGCGTGCACGGTCGCCGTTATACATGCCGTTCAACTGCCCCATCAGCACATGCGACTCATCCAGGAACATCAGCGCATCTTGCGGCAGATAGTCCACCAGCGTTGGCGGCGGCTCACCCGGCTTGGCACCTGACAGATGGCGCGAGTAATTCTCAATGCCTTTGGTGAAGCCTATCTCCTGCATCATTTCCAGATCAAAGCGCGTGCGCTGTTCAATGCGCTGCTCTTCAATCAGCTTGTTCTCTTTACGGAAAAACTCTAGCCTTTCGCGCAATTCAATCTTAATGGTTTCAATTGCACGCAGCACGGTCGAGCGCGGCGTCACATAGTGCGAACCAGGATAAACCGTAAAGCGCGGAATTTTTTGTCTGACCCTGCCGGTCAAAGGATCAAACAGCTGAATGCTGTCAATTTCGTCGTCAAATAAATCTACACGTACTGCCAGTTCTGCATGCTCGGCCGGGAAAATATCCACCGTGTCGCCGCGCACACGGAAAGTGCCGCGATCAAAATCAATATCGTTGCGGGTGTACTGCATCTGAATCAGGCGAGCAATCATGTCGCGCTGGGCTAGCTTGTCCTTGGCGCGCAGGGTCAGCACCATCTGATGGTATTCACTTGGATTACCAATACCGTAGATGGCCGATACAGTGGCAACGATCACCACATCCCGTCTTTCCATCAGCGACTTGGTGCAGGACAGACGCATCTGTTCAATATGCTCATTGATAGCTGAGTCTTTTTCAATGAACAGATCGCGCTGAGGCACATAGGCCTCAGGCTGGTAGTAATCGTAGTAGCTGACGAAATATTCGACCGCATTCTGCGGGAAGAAGTCACGGAACTCACTATACAACTGAGCAGCCAGGGTTTTATTCGGCGCAAAAATAATGGCCGGACGGCCCATGCGGGCAATCACATTGGCCATCGTAAAGGTCTTGCCTGAACCAGTCACACCCAACAGCGTCTGATACGACAGTCCGTCGTCGATTCCTTCCACCAGCTTAGTGATGGCCGCCGGCTGATCGCCCGCAGGCTCAAAGGGCTGGCACAGGCGGAAAGGCGAATCCGGAAAGCTCACGAGTCGGGACTCATCCGGAGCGCTCTCCACTTTGGATAATTCAGACATCTGATTTTGACCTTTGGTAAAATGCAGGGTTTCGCAGACCCGCGTAATTTGCGGCCTTTGACGGTGCTTTTTTCAAAAAAAGCTTAGCCCTCTGAACAACTTTTGATGTTATCACGATGAACGCTCCGATCTCCGCCCCCCTGTTTGCCGCCATTGAAATGGCCCCACGTGACCCTATTCTGGGCATCACCGAAGCCTTCAATGCAGACCAACATCCCGAAAAAACCAATCTCGGCGTCGGTGTTTATTACGATGACAATGGCAAAGTGCCCCTGCTGGGCTGCGTGCAGAAAGCTGAATCCCTGCTGATGGCAAAACTCAGCCCGCGTACCTATCTGCCTATCGAAGGTCTGGCTGCCTATGACAAAGCGGTGCAAGAACTGGTCTTTGGCGCTGACAGCGATGTCGTCACCGGCAAGCGCGCCATCACCGCTCAGGCGATTGGCGGCACAGGTGCCTTGAAGCTGGGCGCAGACTTCCTAAAACGCTTTGCGCCAAATGCGCAAGTCTGGATCAGTGACCCGAGCTGGGAGAACCACCGCGCCCTGTTCGAGTCCGCAGGCTTTGTTGTCAACAACTACCCCTATTACGATGCAGCCACCCGTGGCGTGAACTTCGCCGGCATGCTCGACACACTCAAGACCATGCCTGCCGGCTCTATCGTTCTGCTGCATGCCTGCTGCCACAACCCCACCGGCGCTGACCTCTCAGACGCTCAGTGGACGCAAGTGATCGAAGTCATGACCCAGCGCGGTCTGGTGCCTTTCCTTGACATGGCCTATCAGGGCTTTGGCGATGGCATTGCTGAAGACGGCAAAGTAGTGCGTCAATTCACTGCAGCCGGTGGCCCGCTGTTCGTCTCAAATTCATTCTCAAAATCTTTCTCACTGTACGGTGAGCGCGTAGGTGCCCTATCTATCGTGGCTTCGAGCACGGAAGAAGCATCGCGCCTGATGTCGCAACTCAAGCGCGTCATCCGTACTAACTATTCCAACCCGCCTATGCATGGCGGTCAGGTTGTGGCTACCGCACTCGCCACACCAGAACTGCGCCAGTTGTGGGAAGAAGAGCTGGCCGGCATGCGCGTGCGCATCAAGGCCATGCGCCAGTCACTGGTAGAGAAGCTCAAAGCAAAAGCACCGGGCCATGATTTTGATTTCGTTGTGCAGCAGCGCGGCATGTTCTCGTACTCAGGCCTGACCAAGGCACAAGTCGAGCGCCTGAAAAACGAGTATTCGATCTATGCTGTCGATACCGGCCGTATCTGCGTGGCTGCGCTGAATTCGCGCAATATTGATCGCGTGGTCGACGCGATTGCTCAGGTTCTCTAAGTCAGGAAAAGCTACTCGTTAGCAATTCTTTTGACAAAAGTGACAGCTTAGGTAATAATCTCGACCCTGTTCCCTGATAGCTCAGTTGGTAGAGCGACGGACTGTTAATCCGCAGGTCCCTGGTTCGAGTCCAGGTCGGGGAGCCAAAACTCAGTGAATTCTATCCTTTCCAGATGAGAGTGCTGAATTGACAACAAAAAAGTATCTAAGCCGCTAGTTAGATACTTTCAGCAGCAAACGAAAAGCCTGTAGCCTTAAAACTACGGGTTTTTTCCTTTTCATCTCCCCTCTTTCCATTGGCCTTCCGGTAGGTCCTGTCACCATCAAAAGTATCTAACTTTTGAGGGGAAAACCATGACCAAAACCGTCGCTATCTATGCCCGTGTCTCGACTGACAAACAGACAGCAGACAACCAACTCATAGAGCTTCGTAGTCTCTGCGAACGTCTGGGCTACAACATCTTTCAAGAATACGTGGATCAAGGCATCTCAGGCGCAAAAGGTCGCAATGACCGTCCAGCACTCGATGCAATGCTCAGAGCAGCTACTCAGCGCAAGTTCGACATGGTCACGTGCTGGTCAATCGATCGCCTTGGACGAAGCCTTCAGCATCTCATTGAAATTCTCAAAGAGCTTCAGTCATTGAAGGTGGACTTGTACTTCCATCAGCAGGCTATG
>CAIQLE010000305.1 GCA_903872555.1 uncultured bacterium | reverse complement strand
GGGTGATGATAAGTATGGGGACTTTGCACTGAACCGTCAGTTGCAGCGTGCAGAAGGAGACCGAGTGGCGCTCAAGAGCATGTTCCTGCATGCGCATAAACTGAGCTTTGTTCATCCGGTTTCTGAAAAAGTCGTCACGGTTGAGGCGGCCTTGCCAAAAGAATGTGTGCGCTTCCTCGAGAGCCTGCCGGTCACAGAGGAAATGGCGCATGAACACGGTTACGAAACGAAAAAAAATGCCAAGAAATAAATTTGATCTGATTGTGTTTGACTGGGACGGTACGCTGATGGACAGCACCGCGACCATTGTTGAGAGTATTCAGGCGGCAGCCCGTGATCTGGGGCTGCCGGTGCCAGATAATAAAACTGCGTCTTATGTGATTGGTCTGGGGCTACAGGATGCCATGCAGGCTGTATTGCCCGAGCTTGATCCCCGCCATTACCCTCGCATGGCTGAACGTTATCGTTATCATTATTTATCTCAGGACAAAGGTCTGACCTTATTCGAAGGCGCACGCGAGATGCTGCTGGACTTGTCGGCGCAAGGCTATTTTCTGGCCGTGGCTACCGGCAAGAGCCGGGTCGGACTCACGCGCGCACTGGATACGGTCGGTTTGATGTCCTTGTTTGATGCCACCCGCTGTGCTGACGAAACTTTTTCTAAACCGCATCCCGCCATGTTGCAGGAGTTGACGCGTGAACTAGGGCAAGATATGAAGCGCACAGTGATGATCGGCGATACGACGCATGATCTGCTGATGGCAAGTAATGCAGGTGCGGCAGCGATTGGTGTGCATTACGGTGCTCACCCGGCGGAAGATCTGGCGACACTACAGCCTTTGTTTGGCGCAGACTCTATCGCTGATTTGCATGCCTGGCTGAATGAGCATGCCTGAGCAATTTTGTGCAAATGGATGCCTATGACTGAGCCTGTGTTTATCTGTGAAGCGAATGAATTGACCGACGGTGGCAAAGGCGTGCGCTTTCCCGTCACAGCTTCGGGTGAGGATTGCACTGCATTCGTTGTGCGCTTTGGCGACCAGCCCTATGCCTATTTAAACCGTTGTGCTCATGTCCCTATGGAGTTGGACTGGAATGAAGGCGAGTTTTTCGAATCCAGTGGCCTGTATCTGATGTGTGCCCCCCATGGCGCGCTGTATGAACCGGATACGGGTCGCTGCGCAGGCGGTCCTTGTAGTGGCGGCAGACTTCATTCTTTGCAGGTGCTTGAGCAGGATAAAAAAATTTACTGGCAGCCGGACGATGCGATACGACCTCCCATGGCCTGATGGCTTCATTCACTAAGCAGCTTGAATTTTATTTGTACTTAATTTGTACTTAACTTCATTCAATTTAACTCAATCGACAATCAATGAACGATCACACATCTGATCCTGTGAATCCTGCTTCCGATCCTGCACCCTCGGCAGGCGCTAACTCGCCCTACACCAGCTTCGAGCGTATCGCTCAGGAATGGCTGAATGAACAGAAGGCGAATCGTCGCTGGCGTGTATTTTTTCGTTTTGGCTTATTGCTGATTGGCCTGATCGCCATCTGGGCGGCGTTTGATTTCAAGGGCACCTCCAAGCAAGTCCACACGCGCCATACTGCGGTGATCGAAATTGAGGGTGAAATCGATGCGGGCAGTGCGACTGCATCCGTTAATTCGATACTGCCTGCTTTGCATGATGCTTTCACTGATGAAGGCTCGGTCGGCATCATCCTGCGCGTGAACAGCCCGGGCGGCAGTCCCGTACAGTCAGCGATTGTGAATGATGAAATCAATCGTCTGCGCAAACTCTATCCCAAGAAGCCTGTGTATGTGGTGGTGGAAGATATGTGTGCTTCCGGTTGTTATTACATTGCCGCCGCCGCCGACAGGATTTATGTGAGCCAGGCCAGTATTGTGGGCTCGATTGGTGTGCTGATGAGCAGCTTTGGATTTACAGGGCTGATGGACAAGCTGGGTATAGAGCGCCGCCTGATGACTGCGGGTGAGAATAAGGCCATGATGGATCCTTTCTCAGCGCAAAATCCGCGTCACAAAGAATTCACACAAGGCATGCTGAAGGAAATCCATCAGCAATTTATAGCTGCGGTAAAGCATGGACGTGGCAAGCGCCTGAAAGAATCGCCTGAGATTTTTTCAGGTCTGTTCTGGACGGGTAGCCGTGCCATCAATCTGGGTCTGGCCGATGGTCTGGGTACCGTCGACAGCGTGGCGCGTGATGTGTTGAAAGCAGAAGACCTGATCGATTACACCGTTCGTGAAGGCTTGTCGGATCGTGTGCTGAAGAAGTTTGGCGCAGCTGTCGGAGAATCCATGGCCAAGACGATGACGACAGAAATGTTTAAGCCCAGATAAATGCGTGGGTGTAACACATGCCGGGGTGGCTTAAGTTGTGATTTGCTTTGACATGAAGCAGCACAACATTCGTTTACCTCGGCAAAATTTTTTCAAGGTTTTTCTTAGCGCTGCGTCTATCCCAGAAATAAAAATACGCTGGGCTTCTTTCTGAAATCAGGCGCGCGCCCGGCGGCCAGTTCTTTCTTCCATGTCTGCGCTGTGGCGGTACGTATGGTTTCCGTTGCCAGTGTCAGGTCCGTCGCTACGCAAATCAGTGTTGTGACTGAACAGTGCGTGGCCAGTGCTTCCAGCATCGCTTCATTCCGATAGGGTGTTTCTATCAAGAGTTGTGTCTGTTTTTCTTGCCGTGAGCGTTGATCAAGCTGGCGTATGCGCGCTGCACGTTCACTGGCATCGGTGGGCAAATAGCCGTGAAAGGCAAAACTTTGTCCATTCAGACCACTCGCCATCAGTGCAAGCAAGAGCGAAGAAGGACCGACCAGCGGTCGTACCTTGATGTGGTTTTCATGCGCCAGTCTGACCAGATCGGCACCCGGATCAGCAACTGCAGGTACGCCAGCTTCCGACAGCAGCCCCACATCTTTACCCGCCAACAACGGCGCCAGCAGTGCAGGTAATTCTCTTGCGGGCGTATTCACATTCAGTTCGCGTATTTTAATCTCTTGCAACACGGTTTTGAGCGGATGCGTGCTCGCCACCAGCTTCAGAAATGCGCGCGCTGTCTTTGCATTTTCAGCGATAAAACTATCCAGGCTGGCTGTCTGAGAACGCACCTCTGCTGGAATCACCGAAGTCAGCTCGCCGGGGCCGAGTGAATTAGGAATCAGATAGAGCGTGCCTGTCATGGTCTTAGCCTTAGCCTGAGAAAAAAACCACGCCGGCGCGGCGCAGCATGGAGGTGAGGGCAATCAGGGGAAGGCCGGTCAGGGCCGTCGGGTCATTGCTTTGAATGTTTTCAATGATCGTAATGCCCAGCGCTTCATTTTTTGCGCTGCCTGCGCAATCGTAAGGTTGTTCAATACGCAGATAGGCATCCAGTTCGGCGTCAGGCAAATCACGCATGCGAACCACAGTCTGAATATTTTCACATTGCAGGCGATGCGGGCTGTCAGGCCGGCTGTCCAGCAGGCATAGCGCGGTATGGAAGACCACTTCGCGGCCACGCATGAGCTGTAATTGTTCCAGAGCCCGTGCATGGTCACCGGGCTTGCCGATATGGCGGCCGTCCAGTGTCGCCACCTGATCTGAGCCGATGATCAGCGCCGCGCCTGTGCGGCTGGCGATGGCCTCAGCCTTGGCTTGTGCCAGACGCAGGGCAGCGGCGGGAGGTGTTTCGTCAGGCAAGGGCGTTTCATCGATCTCGGGCGCAATGGCTTCGAAAGGCAGTTGTAAGCGCGACAGCAGGGAGCTTCGATAGGCCGAACCGGAGGCAAGTATCAGACGCGGAAGAGCAGGGGCTTGCATGGAATAGGGGGCTCGGGCAGGTCGGACATCCGGAGGGCGCACTGGCCTGAAAAGCTGTCGGATGGCTGGGAATCAGGGGTAAACCCTGATATCATAGCCGGTTTTCCGAGGTTTACTGCTGATATGAGCGCCAAACCAGTCGATAGCTTCGAATTTTGCCGCCGCGGCGAGCAGGCGTCGGGTACAGCCCCGGTTGCTGGATTTGCCAGATTGACGGCAGAGTTGGCGAATACTTCCGGCGAACTACTCTGGTCTGTCGCGGGTGGTCAGCATGCCACAGGCTTGCCACAGCTGAGTATGACGGTGCAGGGCGAGGTTCAGCTGCTCTGTCAGCGATGTCTCACGGCCTTTGCGCATCCGGTTGACTCAGACACCGTGCTGGTGCTGGCGCGTAATGAAGCCGAAGCCGATGCTACCGAGGAAAGACTGGACGATGAGAGCATTGATGTCATCGTCGGATCGGATGCTCTGGACCTGATGGTATTGGTTGAGGATGATGCTTTATTGGCATTGCCGCTGTCTGCGAAGCATGCGGTCTGCCCTGGTGATGTGCCGAAAGCCTCAGAAGATAAGCTTGCTTCGCCATTTGCAGCGCTGGGCAAGCTGAAATCATAATATGTTAGTAATTTATTGTGTCATTCAATTGGCAAGTGATGCAGGATTAGGGGAACCCCGTTCCCTTATGTTAAAATTTTGGATTCACCGAATTAGGAGTACGTTATGGCCGTCCAACAGAACAAAAAAACCCCGTCCAAGCGTGGCATGCACCGTGCGCACGACTTTCTGACATCGCCACCGCTGGCTGTTGAGCCAACTACCGGCGAAACGCACCTGCGTCACCACATCAGCCCGAACGGCTTTTATCGTGGTCGCAAGGTCATGAAGACCAAAAACGACGAATAATTCGTCCAAACTGCAACAACACAAACCGGCGTGAAGAGTCGTGGACTGCTTAACGCCGTTTTTGTATGTGCGAACAGTGTCTTAAAGTGATGGTCACACGCATTGCCGGCGCAACTCTAGCGCAGCGGTCAAGATCATGACTGTCAAAATTTCCATCGATTGCATGGGTGGTGACCACGGTCCGTCGGTCACTGTGCCTGCGGCTGTCGCTTTTGTTCAGCGTGAGCCTGAAGCTGAGTTAGTGCTGGTCGGACGCGAAGCAATCATTCGCGCTGAACTGCAAAAGCTGAACGCTGAACATCATCCCCGTCTTTCTATCGTCAACGCCTCCGAAGTCGTGGAGATGGATGATTCCCTCGAAGTGGCTTTGCGCCGCAAGAAGGATTCCTCCATGCGTATCGCCATCAATCAGGTGAAAGAAGGTCAGGCTCAGGCCTGCGTCTCGGCCGGCAATACCGGCGCCCTGATGGCGGTCTCGCGCTATGTATTGAAAACTCTGGCAGGGGTTGACCGTCCTGCTATCTGCACCATTCTTCCGAATCAAAAAGATGGCCCGACCTATGTGCTGGATCTGGGCGCCAATGTCGATTGCGAACCTTTGCATTTGCATCAGTTTGCCCTGATGGGTTCGGCGCTGGTGTCAGCGGTTGAAGGTCATGCTCGCCCGACCATAGGCCTGCTGAACGTAGGCGAAGAAGATATCAAGGGCAATGAGCTGGTCAAACAAACGGCCGTCTTGCTGCGTGCTGATCATGCCCGCGGCTTGTTGAATTTTTATGGCAATGTCGAAGGTAATGATATTTTCGAAGGCACGACCGATATCGTGGTCTGCGATGGTTTCGTCGGCAATGTCACGCTCAAGGCCGCTGAAGGACTGGGCCGCCTGATCAAAGGCGTGCTGGTCAGCGAGCTGCGCAAGGGCTGGCTGAATATGCTGGGCGCGATCATTGCCCAGCGCGCATTAAAACGTGTTTCACAGCGACTCAATCCTTCCCGCTACAATGGCGCGAGCCTTCTGGGCCTGCGTGGTCTGGTCTTCAAGAGCCATGGCGGCGAAAGCGCTTATGGTTTTGAATGGGCGATACGCCGCGCTTTTGAGGCAGCACGCCATGATGTGCTGTCACGCATAGCAACCTCAATCGCAGAGCTGATGCCACAGACAGCAACAGCTCACGACAACAACGAACAAAAGACCGCATGAGTAAATACTCCCGAATCGTCGGCACCGGAAGCTGTCTGCCGCCACGTCGCGTCAGCAATGCCGACATGACTAAGATGCTGGCTGAAAAAGGCCTGGAAACTTCCGATGATTGGATAGTCTCGCGCAGCGGCATTTCCGCGCGTCATTTTGCCGATGAAGGCATGATGTCCAGCGACCTCGCTGTGACGGCAGCCAACAATGCACTCCAGATGGCTGGCTTGCAGCCGAATGACATCGATCTGATCATACTGGCGACATCCACACCCGATTTTCTGGGTGGCTTTCCCAGCACCGCCTGCGTCGTGCAGCGCAAACTCGGCATTACGAATGACAGCGCAGCGCTGGATGTGCAGGCAGTCTGCAGCGGATTTGTGTACGCCATGTCTGTTGCGGATAGTTTCATACGTTCAGGCATGCACAAGCGTGTGCTCGTAATCGGCGCTGAAGTCTTTTCGCGCATACTGGATTTCAATGACCGTACTACCTGCGTGCTGTTTGGCGATGGAGCCGGTGCAGTGATTCTTGCTGCTTCAGATGAGCCCGGCATACTCGCTACGCGTTTGCATGCCGATGGTCGTCATACCGATATTCTTTGCGTCACTGGCAATGTGAATGCCGGCGCACTGACCGGCAATGCCTTCCTGCAGATGGATGGACAAGCCGTATTCAAACTGGCGGTGTCCGTACTTGAAAAAGTGGCGCATGAAACACTAGAAGCCGCGGGCATGCAGTCCTCAGAAATTGACTGGCTGATTCCGCATCAGGCGAACATACGCATCATGCAGGGCACAGCGAAAAAACTCGGTCTGCCGCTGGAAAAAATGGTCGTCACCGTCGATCAGCATGGCAATACTTCTGCCGCATCGATTCCGCTGGCACTCGACGTTGCCATGCGCGATGGCCGCATCAAGCCCGGCCAGCACCTGATGATGGAAGGTGTGGGCGGTGGCTTCACCTGGGGCGCTGTTCTGGCCCGCGTTTAACTCACTCAAAATCATGACTTCACTCGCATTTGTATTTCCGGGACAAGGTTCGCAAGCGATCGGCATGCTGAACGGTTTTGCCGGCAACGCTGTGGTTGCAGAGACGCTGGCCGAAGCTTCTGAGGCTTTGCAATTCGATCTGGCCAAGATGATTGCAGACGGCCCGAAAGAAGACCTCGATCTGACAACCAACACGCAGCCCGTGATGCTGGCCAGTGCGGTTGCTTTTTATCGTGCCTGGATTGCCGCTGGTGGCGCCGTGCCTGCGCTGGTGGCTGGTCACAGCCTGGGTGAATACTCTGCGCTGGTGGCAGCCGGAGTTATCTCTTTTAAAGATGCCGTGCCTATGGTGCGTTTCCGTGCGCAAGCCATGCAGGAAGCGGTGCCGGTCGGTCAGGGCGGCATGGCAGCGATTCTGGGTTTGTCGGATGACGATGTGCGTGCTGCCTGTAATGAAGCAGCGCAGGGTGAGGTGGTCGAGCCTGTTAATTTCAATGCGCCGGCACAGGTCGTGATTGCCGGTCACAAAGCAGCAGTTGAACGTGCCTGCGAGATTGCCAAGGCCAAAGGTGCCAAGCGCGCCTTGCCGCTGCCAGTCTCTGCACCGTTTCATTCTTCCTTGCTCAAGCCTGCATCAGACCGTCTGCGCGAATATCTCGCCGGCATACATTTTTCTGCGCCTGCAATTCAACTGATTAATAACGTCGATGTCGCCATCGTAGATGATCCTGCTGCGATCAAAGACGCACTGGTACGACAGGCCGCCAGCCCGGTGCGCTGGGTGGAAACCGTACAAAAAATGGCCGGCAGCGGCGTAACGCGGGTGATCGAATGTGGTCCCGGCAAAGTCCTGACCGGATTAGTTAAGCGTATCAACGGTGATCTGGTGGGCGACGCCATCTTTGATCAGGCTTCACTGAACGCTGTTCTGGAGAGTTTGAAATGAGTGCACACACCTTAAGTCTGGAAAAACAAGTCGCGCTAGTGACGGGTGCATCGCGCGGTATAGGTCGTGCGATTGCCATCGAACTGGCACGTCGTGGTGCCACCGTGGTGGGCACCGCAACCTCTGAAGCAGGTGCTGCTGCTATTACTGATTATTTGCACGCTGTTCGCCCCGATGCCGGACGCGGCGCTGTCCTGAATGTGAATGATGCAGCTGAGTCGACTGCTTTGATCGACAGCATGGCCAAGGAACTCGGCGGCATTTCTATTCTGGTCAATAATGCCGGCATCACGCAGGATCAATTGGCCATGCGCATGAAAGATGAAGAGTGGGATGCGGTGATTTCAACCAATCTGACGGCCGTTGCGCGCATCTCGCGCGGCGTACTGCGCGGCATGATGAAAGCCAAACAGGGACGTATTATCAGCATCACCTCCGTGGTCGGCTCCGCCGGCAATGCAGGCCAGATGAATTATGCTGCTGCCAAGGCCGGTGTAGCCGGTATGAGTCGTGCGCTGGCGCGCGAAATCGGCAGCCGCAACATTACCGTCAATTGTGTCGCTCCCGGTTTCATTGATACCGACATGACCAAGGCGCTGAATGAACAGCAGGTTTCTGCGCTTTTGCAGCAAATTCCTGCCGGACGTTTTGGCTTGCCTGAAGATATCGCCGCAGCCGTCGCTTTTCTCGCATCGGCTGATGCAGCCTATATTACCGGCACGACTTTGCACGTGAATGGCGGTATGTATATGAGCGGAGGCTAGTCAGCAGCACTGTTTATTTGTTTTTTGTCATTGCAATTGTTGGTAAAAGCAAAAGCCAAAACTTAAGTTTCATCGCGCAAACCTGATAAAATGCGCGCACTTTATGTAACCCACTCACTGGAGGACCTTATGTCTGACATCGAATCACGCGTTAAAAAAATCGTAGCTGAACAACTCGGCGTTGCTGAAGCTGACATCAAGAACGAATCATCGTTTGTGGATGATCTCGGTGCTGACTCCCTCGACACCGTCGAGCTGGTGATGGCACTCGAAGATGAATTCGAAATGGAAATCCCTGACGAACAGGCTGAGAAGATCACCAATGTTCAGCAGGCGATTGATTACGCCAGGGCTCACGTTAAAGCCTAAGTAAGACTTTCTGTTTTCAGGAGCATCGTTTGACTCGCCCTTCCCGACGCCGTGTAGTTGTAACTGGACTTGGTTGCGTATCGCCTGTAGGCAATACGGTAGCCTCATCGTGGGACGCGCTGATTGCCGGCAAATCTGGTATCGCAACGATTACCAAGTTTGACGCCAGTGCGTTTTCAACCACCTTTGCAGGTGAGGTGAAAGGCTTCAATGTCGAGGACTATATGCCCGGCAAAGAAGCCCGCCACATGGATACCTTCATCCATTACGGCATGGCAGCGGGCATACAGGCGATGCAGGACAGCGGTCTTGAAGTCACCGAAGCCAATGCTGAGCACATTGGTGTGATCGTCGGTTCCGGTATCGGCGGTCTGCCGATGATTGAGCAAACCCATGCAGAACTGACCAATCGCGGCCCGCGCCGCATCAGTCCGTTCTTTGTGCCGGCCTCGATCATCAACATGATCTCCGGACATCTGTCCATCAAGTACGGTCTCAAAGGCCCGAACCTGGCGATTGCAACGGCCTGTACCACCGGCCTGCATTGCATAGGTGAAGCAGGGCGCATGATTGAATACGGCGATGCCGATGTCATGATTGCCGGCGGCGCTGAATCAACGGTGTCACCTCTGGGTCTGGGCGGCTTTGCAGCTGCCCGTGCACTCTCAGGCCGCAATGATGATCCAGCAACCGCTTCACGTCCCTGGGATAAAGACCGTGACGGTTTTGTCCTCGGCGAAGGTGCTGGTGTGATGGTGCTCGAAGAGTACGAGCACGCCAAAGCCCGCGGCGCAAAAATCTACGCTGAACTATTGGGTTTCGGCATGAGCGCCGATGCGCACCATATGACAGCACCGCTGGAAGATGGTGATGGTGCGCGCCGCAGCATGGTTTCGGCCATGCGCAATGCCGGCATCAATGCCGATCAGATTCATTATGTGAATGCGCATGGCACCTCAACACCACTGGGCGACATCGCAGAAACCGTTGCAATCAAGCGTGCTCTGGGCGACCATGCGAAACAAATCGTCGTCAACTCCACCAAATCCATGACCGGCCATTTGCTGGGCGGTGCTGGCGGACTGGAGTCGGTGTTTACGGTGCTGGCCGTGCATAATCAACTGTCACCACCCACGATCAATATCTTCAATCAAGATCCGAACTGCGATCTCGATTACTGCGCCAACCAGGCGCGTGAGATGCCGATCAATATCGCAGTAAAAAATTCTTTCGGCTTTGGCGGTACCAACGGTACCCTGATTTTCTCCAAAGTCTGATCTCTGTGCGTCGTTTGATGCTCTGCCCTCAAACGACGCAGTTTCCTGATTCACTTTCCTGATGTCGATTGCCGTGTCGGCGCTTGTGCGTCCGTCACGCTGGCTTGCGGTCTTATGCTGGCTGATGAGTGCCGTACTCTGCATGACGACCTTTAGCCTGTGGGCTGCTGTCGCTGATGCAGCGATGTATGCCATCGACTATGCGCTTGTCATTGTTTGCGCCAGCGCCAGCCTTGCACTGGCTTTGTTCCCGCTCTTATGCATAAAAACGCTTCACATTGACGTAAGCCGAACCGGACAAATCCGTTTGCCTGACACTAGCCCTGAATCTGCAACTGACCGGTCAGCATTGTCGGACAACTGCAGTGAGGTGGTTCAATTGCTCAGGGATTCAACATTGTGGTCATGGTTGATGGTGCTACGTTTGCAATCGGTGACAGGAAACGTAAAAGTTGTCTATCTGCTGCCCGATTGCATGGATCGCGAATCGTTTCTGGCCTTATCTGTGGCATGTCGATGGATAGCCAATAGTCATGCGCATCCTGCCAGCCTGTCTTCCTATCCTGCGCCTGCGGCAGATTGAACTTTTCAAGTTTCACTCAGTCAACACCTAGGGAAGCGCTGAATAAAAAAACCGAGACAGGGTCAGCACCGCACACCGGCATGTGAACAGATGCAAGGTGGGCACACCCGCGCTTATTACAGCATTCGGCCATAGTCCACTGTCGCTTTGACAGACAAGGACTCCCTGCGCGTTGCACGAGCACGAGGAATTGGGGATTGACGACAGAACGCGACATAGATCAACTTTTAGTTGATCGCGTCCAGCATGGTGATAAGAAGGCTTTCGAGCTCCTGGTATCTAAATATCAACGGAAGCTGATGCGGCTTGTTTCGCGTCTGGTGCGGGACCAGGCAGAAGCAGAAGATGTGGTGCAGGAAGCCTTCATCAAGGCCTATCGCGCCTTGCCGCAGTTCCGTGGTGATTCGGCCTTTTATACCTGGCTTTACCGGATAGGCATTAACACGGCCAAAAATTATCTGGTGACGCAAGGCAGGAGAGCGCCGACATCAACCGAAGCCGATGCTGAAGAAGCGGAAACTTTTGATGACGGAGAGCATCTCAGGGATATCAACACACCAGAATCCATGCTGGCAACCAAACAGATAGCCGAAACCGTCAATGTGGCGATGGAAGCTTTACCTGAGGAATTAAGAATGGCCATCACCTTGAGGGAAATAGAGGGCCTGAGCTACGATGAAATAGCGGTGGCAATGGGATGCCCCATTGGTACCGTGCGCAGCAGGATTTTCCGTGCGCGAGAATCCATCGCAGACAAACTCAGGCCACTGCTGGATACGGCAATCGACAAACGCTGGTAAGGCGTTAAGTAAAAAAACTGAACTGAATAATTTGATTGCAAAGGCAGGGGGCACTATGGATCACGGCGATACAACAAGGCAGAAAATTTCGGCTCTGGCAGACGGTGAATTAGATGAGGCTGACATAACGAATCTGCTGCTCAAGCTGCGAAACGCATCGCATCGAAGCGACTGGGATCTGTATCACCAGATTGGAGACAGCTTGCGCTCTGAAGAGATGGCCGCACCCACGAGCGCTGCTTTTTCAGCCCGTCTGCAAAAGCGTCTGGATGCCGAGCCAGCCTTACTGGCACCGCAACCAAGCAGCTGGCGCTCGCGCAATACGTGGCCGACGGCTATCGCAGCCCTTGCGGCGGCCAGTTTTGGATTTTTTGTGGCGCCGGCTTTATTCAAAGATCATACCAATCCGATCTCCTCTGAACAGGCAGCATCGAAGGCTGCACTGGATGCACCTCAGTCCATGCTGGCGGATGCGGGCGGTGTGCAGAATGTGGCGCATAGCGAGAATGCAATGGATTACATCCGTTTGCATCAGCGATCCCATCCTTCGCTGTATGGTGCGGCACCGCCGGTCCGTCCAGTAATGCTGGACAGCGGATACTGACATCAAGCCCATGTTGCGGCTGATGCTGTTGTCGTTCATCGTGATCACGGCCGGACCGGCCGTGTCGGCTGCCGCGCTGAATGCGGCAGCCAATGCCGCCCCGCAAAGCTCAGCCAATCCGGCGCATATGCTGGAGACGGCGAGGTCGGCGGCGCAGCATCTGAATTACACAGGCGTTTATATTTATCAGCGTGGCAATGAAGTCCGGTCCACACGCATCACGCATCTGCATACCGCCAGTGCAACGCAGGAAAAACTCGATAATCTGGATGGTCAGCCGAGTGAAACAGTGCGTAAAGGTGACGAGCTGCTGACCTATCTGCCGCGTCAGCGCCGGCTGGTGATTGAAAGTCGTGGCCATGAGCCAGGCTTCCCCGGTCTGCTGGCCATCAACAATGAAGCGCTGAAGCAGTATTACAGTGCGCGCAATTTTGGCAGTGAAAGAGTGGCCGGCCGGCCGGTGGTGGGGCTTGCACTCGATGCCCGTGACCGCTTCCACTATAGCTACCGCTTCTGGACAGATCAGGTCACAGGTTTGTTGTTACGCGCCCAGACCCTGAACGAACAGGCGGAGGTGGTCGAGCAAGTCGCCTTCACGCAATTAAGTCTGGGCACATTTCCTCATGAGCAGGTCAGACCCAGCATCACCGATACGCACGGGTGGCAGATAGATAACGCCGTGACAAAAAATACCGATTTGTCGGCCTGGAAGCTGGGCTGGGTGCCCGGAGGCTTTCAGCGGGTCGGAAGCGTGATGCGGGTCATGCGCGAAGCGGGCGCGGGCAAGAGCGGAAACCGACGTGAAGTAGCGCAGATTCTCTATTCGGACGGACTGGCCGGTTTATCGATTTTTATCGAGCCCTGGTCGCCGGAACGCAGCGCGATACCCCTGCGGCTGGGGGCGCTAAATATGCTGGGCAAGCGGCAGGGGAAATTTTGGCTTACCATTGTTGGCGAAGTTCCTATGACAGCCATCAGGCAAGTCGCGGACTCCCTTGAATTTGACGCAAACTCCCCCAGATAAATGTCCATGAAAACCATACAACTCTTGAATCGTTCGCTTTCGGCCGCTGCCTTGACCGCAGCCGCTGTCCTGTTTGCGCCGGTAGGTCTGGGCGTGGTCACCGCTACACAGGCTGAGGCCGCTGTTCTGCCTGACTTTACTGATCTGGTCGATAAAGTCGGCCCGGCCGTCGTCAATATTCGCACCACCGAAAAATCCAAAGCCATGCAGCCCGGCGCGCAGGGTGGGGAAGACGAAGAGATGCAGGAATTCTTCCGTCGTTTCTTTGGACAGCCTATGCCGCCACGTCAGCAGCAGCCAGCGCCGCGGGGCCGCCGTCAGGCACCTCAGCCAGACGAGCAGCAAGTGCCTAAGGGCGTTGGCTCCGGTTTTATTATTTCCATTGATGGTTATGTACTGACCAATGCACACGTGGTCGAAGGCGCTGACGAAGTTTTCGTCACCCTGACAGACAAGCGTGAATTCAAGGCCAAGATCATAGGCTCCGACAAGCGTACCGATGTGGCGCTGGTCAAGATTGAAGGCAGTAATCTGCCGCGCCTGACCATGGGCGATTCGAGCAAGCTGCGTGTCGGCGAATGGGTGATCGCGATTGGTTCACCCTTTGGTCTGGAAAGCACCGTCACCGCGGGCATCGTGTCGGCGAATTCGCGTGATACGGGTGATTACCTGCCACTGATACAGACCGACGTTGCTGTGAACCCCGGTAACTCAGGTGGTCCGCTGATCAATATGCGCGGTGAAGTCGTGGGTATCAATTCACAGATTTATAGCCGCTCCGGTGGCTATATGGGCATTTCCTTTGCCGTGCCTATTGATGAAGCGATACGCGTCTCTGAGCAGCTGAAAAACGTAGGTCGTGTGGTTCGCGGACGTATCGGTGTACAGATTGGTGAAGTCACCAAAGAAGTGGCCGAATCACTGGGCATGCCACGCGCACAGGGCGCACTGGTAGCACGTGTGGAACCCGGCAGTCCGGCTGAGAAAGCCGGTGTGGAAGCGGGCGACATCATCACGCATTTCAATGCCACCGTCATTGAAAAATCAGGTGACTTGCCACGTCTGGTCGGTAATACCAAGCCGGGTTCAAAATCCACGCTGACGGTACTGCGTAAAGGCAGCAAGCGTGAGCTCGCCGTGGTCATAGCTGAGATGGAATCCGAAGGCCTGGCGAAGAAAGAAGAGAAAAAACCCAAGCAAGAGCAGGCGACCAACGCACTCGGTCTGGTGGTGGCTGATCTGACGGATGCACAGAAACGTGAACTCAAGCTCGACATCGGTATCGTGGTCGAAGTGGCAGAAGGATCAGCCGCACGTGCGGGTCTGCAGCCGGGTGATGTCATTGTCAGGCTGAACAACACCGATATAAAAGATGCCAAGCAGTTCAATGCACTGGTCGCCAAGCTGGACGCGAAGAAAAATGCGCTCTTACTGGTCAGACGGGGTGACTCTTCACAGTTCGTGCCGCTGCGTCCTGCTCAGCCCTGAGCGTATGCAAGAGCTTCACTAAGCGATTGAAAGACAGGGTCACGCAGGCGTGGCCCTGTTTTATTTTGAAGTCAGGCCCGGTAGAGTTTTTTGCGCGTCCTGGTAGTTACTGGATTCTGCCCGTGAAATTCGTTCGTGAAATTTTTACGTGATATTTGTTCCCGATACTTGCTCCTGATTTCAGCTCATGGTCGCCACATCCTGCCCCGATACCCGCTTCATTTTGTATTCCCGCAGCTACTGCCATCTGTGTGATGACTTGCTGCAGGCGCTGCGCCATCTGGTCGGGACCGGTATCCCAGTAGATGTGATTGATATCGATTTCGCCGCCGATCCTGAGTTATTGGCGCGTTATGATGAGCTGGTGCCTGTACTGATGGGCTGCAAGCAGGGGAGTGAGCCTGAGCAGCTTTGCCATTATTTCCTGAATGAAAACATTATCCTGAACTTCCTCGCTTCTGCAGCCGCCTGAATCAGGCTTTTGCCCCCTAAATCCGGTAAAATGCGGGGCAGCAAAGCTTTGACCCAAGGCGCTCGCCCGAGCGCTTTTTTTGTATCTGTTCTGTTAATGAATCACATAAGAAACTTCTCCATCATCGCCCACATTGACCACGGCAAATCGACCCTGGCAGATCGCATCATTCAGATTTGCGGCGGCCTGTCCGATCGCGAAATGGAATCGCAGGTGCTCGACTCCATGGATCTGGAACGTGAGCGTGGCATCACCATCAAGGCGCAAACCGCGGCCCTGAGTTACAAGGCGCGCGACGGACAGGTCTACAACCTGAACCTGATCGATACGCCCGGCCACGTTGACTTCAGTTATGAAGTCAGCCGTTCGCTGTCAGCCTGTGAAGGTGCCTTACTGGTAGTCGATGCCTCTCAGGGGGTGGAAGCACAGACGGTGGCCAACTGCTATACCGCGCTTGATCTGGGGGTGGAAGTTGTGCCCGTGCTGAACAAAATCGATTTACCTTCAGCCGACCCGGATAACGCCATCAGCGAAATCGAAGATGTGATTGGTATCGAAGCTGGCGATGCCGTGCATTGCTCTGCCAAGACCGGTCTGGGCGTAGAAGATGTGCTCGAATCCCTGATCGCCAAAGTGCCCGCACCCAAGGGTGACCCTAGTGCACCGCTGCAGGCGCTGATCGTAGATTCCTGGTTTGATAATTATGTGGGTGTGGTGATGCTGGTGCGTGTGATTAATGGCACCTTGCGTCCGAAAGAAAAAATTCTGCTGATGGCCACCGGCTCTCAGCATCTGGTTGAAAGCGTGGGCGTCTTCACGCCCAAATCACTGTCGCGTGAATCGCTCTCAGCCGGGCAGGTAGGTTTCATCATTGCCGGCATCAAGGAACTGAAAGCCGCCAAGGTGGGTGACACCATCACACTGGTCTCGCGTCCTGCTGCTGAGCCTTTGCCCGGTTTCAAGGAAGTTCAGCCGCAAGTGTTTGCAGGTCTGTTTCCGGTGGAAGCGAATCAGTACGATGCACTGCGTGACTCGCTGGAAAAACTCAAGCTGAATGACGCTGCGCTGATGTATGAGCCTGAAGTGTCGCAGGCACTCGGTTTTGGATTCCGTTGCGGCTTCCTCGGTCTGCTCCATATGGAGATCGTGCAGGAACGTCTCGAGCGTGAATTCGGCATGGACCTGATCACGACCGCGCCGACCGTGATTTACGAAGTGATACTGAGAGATGGCAGCTTGCTGATGGTGGACAACCCATCCAAGATGCCTGACCCCTCCAAGATCGAAGAGATACGTGAGCCTATCGTCACGGTGAATCTGTATATGCCGCAGGAATATGTGGGCGCTGTCATTACGCTGTGTACGCAAAAGCGTGGTGTGCAGATCAACATGACCTATCACGGCAAACAAGTACAGCTGACCTATGAAATACCGATGGCCGAAGTCGTGCTCGATTTCTTCGATAAACTCAAATCGATCTCGCGCGGTTATGCGTCGATGGATTATGAGTTCAAAGAATATCG
>CAIQLE010000304.1 GCA_903872555.1 uncultured bacterium | reverse complement strand
CATATCTATGAAGTCGACCGCATGGCCAGTGCTGTTCGTATGTGCCGGGATTCTGGTGTCCTACTCACTGGCAGGTCTGTTCGGCATTGCGGTGGCAGCGACTTCCATGCTCAGCATGGCTGGCATCATTGTGGCGCTCGATGCTTATGGTCCTATTACTGACAATGCCGGTGGCATTGCAGAAATGTCAGATCTGCCCGCCAGTGTGCGTGAAATCACTGATCCACTGGATGCAGTCGGCAACACGACCAAGGCCGTGACCAAGGGCTATGCCATTGGTTCTGCCGGACTCGCAGCACTGGTCTTGTTTGCCGATTACACCCATGCACTGGCCGATCGCGGCATCTCGGTGGCCTTTGATCTGTCTGATCCACTGGTCATCGTCGGACTCTTCATCGGTGGCCTGATTCCCTTCCTGTTTGGTGCGATGGCGATGGAAGCGGTGGGTCGTGCAGCGGGCTCGGTGGTGGAAGAAGTGCGTCGCCAGTTCCGCGAGATACCCGGCATCATGCAAGGCACCAGCAAGCCGGAATATGGCAAAGCGGTCGATATGCTGACCGCTGCGGCGATCAAGGAAATGATGATTCCTTCACTGCTGCCTGTAATCGTGCCCATCGTGGTGGGCATCGTGCTGGGACCTAAGGCACTCGGCGGTTTGCTGATGGGTACCATCGTGACGGGCTTGTTCGTGGCGATCTCCATGTGTACCGGTGGCGGTGCCTGGGATAACGCGAAGAAGTACATCGAAGATGGTCATCATGGCGGCAAGGGCAGCGATGCGCACAAAGCGGCAGTGACGGGCGATACGGTGGGTGATCCTTACAAGGACACGGCAGGACCGGCCGTGAACCCGCTGATCAAGATCATCAATCTGGTCGCATTGCTGATCGTGCCTCTGCTGAGTTCCAGTGGTTTGATTGGCTGACAGGCTCAGCCGCGCAGGAAAGAAAGGCAGCTCAGGCTGCCTTTTTTGTCTTTTGCAGGGACGAAGCGCGCTTTTTTATCAGACCAAGCTGAGGCCACGGCGCTGCAGGTATCATTGCAGCTGAAGCGGCGTGGAGGCACCGTGGCCGCAATGCTCTGTATACGTATTGCTTTATGATTTTTAATTTAGCTTCATCAACCTTACCCATTTTGGAGAAACAATGGAATTTAAGAATAATGTTTTCATCATTACCGGCGGCGCATCAGGACTCGGTGCTGCTACGGCAAGAATGATTGTTGAAAATGGCGGCAAGGTGGTGCTGGCGGATGTACAGGTTGAAGCCGGTGAGAAACTGGCAGCAGAACTGCAGGGAAAATTCGTCAAATGTGATGTGACTTCCGAAGCGGACGGTCTGGCCGCAGTGGCAGCGGCAGCGACACTGGGCAAGCTGGTCGGTCTGGTGAACTGCGCCGGTGTGGCTCCTGCCGTCAAGACGGTGGGCAAGGATGGCCCGCATCCGCTGGAAGTGTTCCAGCGTGTAATCAATATTAATCTGGTCGGTACGTTCAATATGTCACGTCTGGCAGCAGCTGCCATGAGCGAACATGAGCCGAATGCTGCCGGTGAGCGCGGCATCATCATTCACACTGCCTCCGTCGCTGCTTATGACGGCCAGATTGGTCAGGCCGCTTACGGTTCTTCCAAGGCGGGTGTGGTCGGTCTGACCCTGCCTATGGCGCGTGATCTGTCACGCAACGGCATACGTGTGATGACGATTGCGCCGGGTATTTTCGAAACGCCTATGCTGCTGGGTATGCCGCAGGAAGTGCAGGATGCTCTGGGTAAAATGGTGCCTTTCCCTCCGCGTCTGGGCAAGGCGCATGAGTATGCCAGTCTGGCCAAAGCCATCATTGAAAACGTGATGCTGAATGGCGAGACCATACGTCTGGACGGTGCGATTCGTATGCAGCCTAAGTAAGGGATGCGGCAATCTTAGTGATGTGGCGTCTGATTTGAGCCCTTAGCCCTTATCAGGCGGACATTGCTTGCTTTGAATAAATCAGGCCAGATTGAAGGCGCTGTCTTTCGATGGCGCCTTATTTTTTTGTGGTGAGTG
>CAIQLE010000303.1 GCA_903872555.1 uncultured bacterium | reverse complement strand
GCAGTGAATCATGAAGTTCATCGACGAAGCAAAAATTGAAGTCGTAGCCGGCGATGGCGGCAATGGCGTTGCCTCGTTTTGCCGTGAAAAATTTCGTCCGTTTGGCGGGCCTGATGGTGGCGACGGCGGCAAGGGCGGCAGCATCTTCGCGGTTGCCGATCGTAATATCAACACCCTGGTAGATTACCGTTTCGCCAAACTGCATCGCGCCAAGCATGGTGAGAATGGCCGTGGCTCTGATTGCTATGGCAAGGGCGCGGATGACATTTATCTGCGCATGCCTGTGGGTACCTTAGTGATTGATCAGAGCGATGGCGCCATCATTGCAGACCTGACTGAGCACGGACAGGAAACCCTGCTAGCCAAAGGTGGTGAGGGGGGCTGGGGCAATATCCATTTCAAGACGTCGACCAATCGTGCGCCACGACAGAAATCAGATGGCAAGGAAGGCGAGCGTCGCGATCTCAAGCTCGAATTGAAGGTGCTGGCCGATGTGGGTCTGCTGGGCATGCCGAATGCGGGCAAGTCGACTTTCATTGCTTCTGTCTCGAATGCGCGTCCGAAAATTGCGGATTATCCTTTCACGACTTTGCATCCTAATCTGGGTGTAGTGCGTGTCAGTCATGAGAAAAGTTTTGTTATTGCAGACATCCCCGGCCTGATTGAAGGTGCTGCTGATGGCGCGGGTCTGGGTGTGCAATTTTTGCGGCACTTGCAGCGCACGCGCTTGCTGCTGCATATCATCGACATGGCGCCGTTTGATGCGAATGTCGATCCGGTCAAAGAAGCCAAGGCCATCGTCAAAGAATTAAAGAAGTATGACGAAACTTTGCATGAGAAACCGCGCTGGCTGGTGCTGAATAAGCTGGACATGGTGCCGGATGCCGAGCGTGAAAAACGCATCAAAGATTTCGTGAAGCGTTTTGGCTGGAAGGGGCCAGTGTTCCGTATCTCGGGACTGACACGCGAAGGCTGCGACGATCTGGTCAAGGAAATATACGACTATCTCGCTACTCAGCGTGCGTTGGAAACGCGTGAGCAATCCGGACTGGTTGAAGAAGCGATGGGCATTATTTCTATTGACGCGGATGATCCGCGTTTCAAGATCATCGAATAAATTATGCACTCTGTCATTCAGCAAGCGCAGCGCATCATCGTCAAAGTCGGTTCCTCGCTGGTCACGAACGAGGGCAAGGGACTGGATCATGCAGCGATTGCGAAATGGGCAAACCAGATTGCGCAACTGCGGCAGATGGGTAAGCAGGTTGTGCTGGTGAGTTCTGGCGCGATTGCTGAGGGCATGCAGCGTCTGGGTTTTGAGTCACGGCCCACCGGCATTCATGAATTACAAGCCTGTGCCGCCGTCGGTCAGATGGGTCTGGCGCAAATTTACGAAACCAGTTTCCGTTCCCATGGCTTGCACACTGCGCAGGTCTTGCTGACCCATGCTGATCTGGCTGACCGCGAACGCTATCTGAATGCCCGGTCCACACTTTTTACGCTGCTGGATTTGGGCGTCATCACTGTCATCAATGAAAACGATACGGTCGTCACCGATGAAATAAAGTTTGGTGACAATGACACCCTGGGTGCGCTGGTAGCCAATCTGATTGAAGCAGATGCCCTGATTATTCTGACTGATCAGCGCGGTTTGTATACGGCGGATCCACGCAAAGACCCAAACGCAGAATTTGTCCATCAAGCGAAGGCAGGCGATCCTGCCTTAGAAGCTATGGCCGGTGGCGCGGGCAGCGGCATAGGCAGTGGTGGCATGCTCACCAAAATACTGGCGGCCCGTCGTGCAGCGAGCTCTGGCGCGCATACCGTGATTGCCTGGGGCAGGGAAGAGCAAGTGCTGGTCCGGCTGGCGCAAGGCGAAGCCATAGGCACACAACTCACGGCGCAAACGGCTCGTCTGACTGCGCGCAAGCAGTGGATGGCAGATCATCTGAAGACCGCCGGTCAGCTGGTGCTGGATGCCGGCGCGGTACAAAAACTCACGGCCGAAGGTAAGTCACTGCTGCCTATCGGTGTGATCGAGGTGGGTGGTGAATTTGGTCGTGGCGATGTCGTTACCTGCTTGGATGCAGATGGCCATGCGATTGCACGCGGAATCACCAATTATGCGAGCACGGAAGTGCGGCGCATCATGCGCAAGTCCTCATCAGAGATTGCTTCAATACTGGGTTATGTAGAAGAGGTGGAGCTGATTCATCGCGACAACCTGGTATTGCTGTGAAGCGAAAAGTAAAAAATAATCTGACACGTTATTCAGACTCAGTATTCAACAGGTGTCGCCAGTTATATCCAGTCCCCTAGCGTAATGTTTTCCCGCGCCTGATTCTCTCGAGGATGACGGGTGCTCTGGCAGACACTACCGTTCCTTCGCAAAAAAAATCTCTGGCTAAGGCTGCCTGATAGCGGTTGGCACCCACATCGCGTATCTGGCTCCAGGCATTCTGACTGGCCGGCGTCCAGCTGCCATCCGCACGGGCGGTTGCATATAATTTCTTTTCCAGCGTGCTGCAGCGTATGCCTTCATGACTGATGTTACTCGCTCCGCTAGCGCTGGTGATGACGATGGTGTAACGGAATATGCCATCCTCAGTCAGGGTGAGCGATTTTGCATCGATCGCAAATGTCAGGCTCGCGATCGGGCTGACATAAAAAGGCAGCAAATTTTCTTTGACGGGTGCCGGCGGCAGAATCAGGGCTGGTTCAGAGTCAGCGGGTTTATCGCTGCTACTGTCCTGCGCCATGGCAAAGCCTGAGCTTTGCAGGCTGATCAGTAATGCGCAGGCCCAGCGTAGAGAATGCGAAATCATTTGGCCTCAGGTGCAGTAATGTTGCGTGGCTCGGATGTGCCAGAAGCTGAATCAGTGGGTGAGTTTAATGAATCCGCTGCTGTGGAATCTGCTGCAGACGGATCGCGCGGACGGCGCGCCGTACTGTGCGCAGGCCTGTTGAGAAAGCGTGACAGTTCTTGCAATGCTTTCATATAAACATCACGCTTGAATTCAATCACCACATCCATGGGTACCCAGTACTCATGCCAGCGCCAGGCATCGAATTCAGGATGTTCGGAAATGCGCAGATTAACGTCGCAGTCGCGCCCCATCATGCGCAGCAGGAACCAGATCTGTTTCTGGCCCCGGTAATGACCGCGTACTTCACGGCGTATAAAATGGTCGGGAACTTCATAGCGCAGCCAGTCGCGTGTGCGACCAATGACCTTCACGTGCTCTGGCCGCAAGCCGACCTCTTCCTCGAGCTCGCGATACATCGCCTGCTCCGGCGTCTCGCCGTGCTTGATCCCGCCTTGCGGGAATTGCCACGAATGTTCTCGTACCCGCTTGCCCCACCAGACTTCATTTTGGTGATTCAAGAGGATAATGCCGACGTTCGGGCGAAAGCCTTCACGGTCCAGCATAGTGCACCTCGATTTTTCTGCGGACGGCGTGTCGGTCGCACAGCAGGCACTGGCATTCCACGCAAAAAGGCGGTCGGTCAGTGCGAAGGTGGTGCGATCCGCGCGCTCCGAGCCGCGAATACTTTAAAATTGGTCTGATTATAACCCCCCTCTTTTTTAAAAAGATTTCACCCACATGCGCGCCTCCCGTTTTTTTATTTCTACCCTCAAAGAAGCCCCTTCCGACGCTGAGATCGTCAGCCACAAGCTCATGCTCAGGGCCGGCATGATCAAGCGCCTGGGCTCAGGCATTTATAACTACATGCCTATGGGCCTGCGCGTGATCCGTAAGGTGGAGCACATCGTGCGTGAAGAAATGAACCGAGCCGGAGCGGTTGAGCTGCTGATGCCGCTGGTACAGCCTGCAGAGCTTTGGCAGGAAACGGGTCGCTGGGACAAGATGGGGCCCGAGCTGCTGCGCCTGCAAGACAGGCATGGGCGCGATTACGCCATGCAGCCAACTTCAGAAGAAGTGGTGACCGATATCGCACGCAGCGAGATCAAATCTTATCGCCAGCTGCCGGTCAACTTCTATCACATACAAACCAAGTTCCGTGATGAACGTCGCCCACGTTTTGGATTGATGCGCGGACGTGAATTCACCATGAAGGACGCTTATTCTTTTGATCGTGATGTCGAAGGCCTGAAGCATTCTTATCAGGTCATGGTGGATGCCTACACCCGCATCTTCCATCGCTTTGGCTTGAATTTCCGTGCCGTGGCCGCAGACAATGGCGCCATTGGTGGCTCGGGTTCGCAGGAATTTCACGTGATTGCAGACACAGGTGAGGACGCGCTGGTGTATTGCCCCACATCCGACTATGCCGCCAATATGGAAGCCGCTGAGGCGATGGCGCCGGCAGCAGAGCGAGCACCGGCTGCACAGGCGATGACCAAGACGGCGACGCCGGGTAAATCACGCTGCGAAGATGTCGCTGCTTTGCTCGGCATCTCACTCAGGCAGACTGTGAAATCCATCGTGCTCTCTGCTGAGAAAGAAGATGGCACACGTGAGATCTGGATGTTGCTGGTGCGCGGTGACCATGAACTGAATGAAGTCAAAGCGGGCAAGTTGCCCGGCATGGGGCCTTTCCGTTTTGCCAGCGATAGTGAGATCTTTGATTACTTCGGCAGCAAGCCGGGATACCTTGGCCCTGTCAATCCGGCCAAGCCCGTCAAGATTGTGGCCGACAGAACCGTTGCTGCTATGAGTGACTTTGTGTGCGGAGCGAATGAAGAAGATTTCCACTACACCGGTGCCAACTGGGGCCGCGATCTGCCTGAACCCATGGTGGCGGATATACGCAATGTTGTCTCAGGCGATACCTCGCCGGACGGCAAGGGCGTGCTGGAAATTCAACGCGGTATTGAAGTCGGCCATGTATTCCAGCTGGGTACCCGTTATTCAGAGGATATGAAGGCCACTTATCTGGATGAGAACGGTAAACCGCAGTTGATGCAAATGGGTTGCTACGGCATAGGCGTCACCCGCATTCTGGGTGCCGCGATTGAACAAAATTTCGATGCCAAGGGCATTATCTGGCCTTCAAGCATTGCTCCCTTCGAAGTCGTGCTTTGCCCTATGGGCATGGATCGCAGTGAGCTCGTGCGTGAAGCCGCTGAGCAGCTGTATGCGCAACTCAGTGAGGCAGGCATCGATGTGATTCTGGATGACCGTGGCGAGCGTCCTGGTGCCATGTTTGCCGACTGGGAGTTGATAGGCGTGCCGCATCGTGTGGTGATTGGTGAGCGCAGCCTGAAAGAAGGCATGCTGGAGTATCAGGGCCGGCGTGACGAGGCCGCTACGCCGGTCGCACAGGATGGCATGACTGCTTTCTTGCAGGCCAAGCTGGCCTGAGCCTGATGCAAGCCCTTGGTCTGCCACAGCAGCGTCTATGGTTCAGAACCCTGGGCTCGCTAATGCTGACAGCGTGGATGGCCTGTGGTCCTGCATCAGAGGCCTGGGCGGGCAATCAGAAAGAAGAGGCGCTGGCGGATGCGGTTCGGATCGCACTCTCGCACGCTATTACGGATCGCAGGCCGCCACAGTTTACTTTCAGCAGTGAGGCAGAGCGCACGCTATGGCAGAGCTGGTTTGAAGTCATGTCACGCCGCCTGCATAGCCGTATGCCAGATGCCATGGTGCGCAGCGAATTTTTGACGACAGTGTGGTACGAATCGCGCCGCGCAGGACTCGAGCCAGCGCTCGTGCTGGGTCTGATACAGGTGGAATCAGGTTTCAGAAAATACGCGATTTCTCAGGTGGGCGCACGTGGCTATATGCAGGTGATGCCCTTCTGGACCCGCGTGATCGGCGATGGTCAGCCGGCCAAGCTGTTTCACATGCAATCGAATCTGCGTTATGGCTGCGCCATCTTGCGCATGTATCTGGATATGGAGCGGGGTGACATGAATATGGCACTCGGCCGCTATAACGGCAGCCGTGGCCGTCCTGAATATCCTGCTGCCGTACGCGCTGCATGGAAGCGCTGGTCATAAACAAAAACGCCCGCAACGATGCGGGCGTTTTTGTTCGGCACCTAAAGATTATTTCAAGTGGCCAGAGATGAGCTTGGTCATCTCAAACATCGACACAGTTTTCTTGCCGCCGAAAACAGCTTTCAGCTTGTCATCTGCATTGATGTTGCGACGGTTAACCGCGTCTTGCAGCTTGTGCTTCTTGATGTAGTCCCAGACTTTTTTGGTGACATCAGTGCGTGGCAGCGGATTGGCACCAACGACAGCGGCCAGAACTGCGGACGGGGTCATAGGCTTCATGAAGGCTGCATTCGGCTTGCGCTTTGCTGCAACTTTCTTTGCTGCGACTTTCTTAACGGCTTTCTTAGCAACCGTCTTCTTCGCGGCTACTTTTTTCGCTGCTGGCTTTTTAGCTGCAACTTTCTTCACTGCGACTTTCTTAGCTGCGACCTTCTTGGCAGCTGGCTTCTTAGCCGCTACTTTTTTAGCAGCTGGCTTCTTTGCGGCGGGCTTTTTCGCTGCCGCTTTTTTGGCTGTAGCCATGTGTAGACCTCCTAAACTGTCATGGTGAAAAATTGCGTCAATTCACGCACCGCCAATAGTCTTAGGGTTTTGCTTGCGATGCAAGTGTTTTTTGTATGTTTTTTTTGGATTTCCCCTATGAGAAGAGGATAAAAATCGCGCGCATTTGAAGGGGCAGTGAGCAGGGCGCTCCCTATGAGAAAGCCAGAGTTTGCCCTGCGGTGGTCTGCATAGCAGCGCTTCTTGCCCGCGCAGGTGATGTGCGGAGGTGGGGTAACAGAGCGCCCAACGGGGAGCTGTAGCAGCTAAAAATCAGCGCATGCCAGGCATCATGCCCTTCATGCCGCGCATCATTTTCATCATGCCAGCCCCTTTGAATTGCTTCATCATGGTCTGCATTTGTTCGAATTGCGCCAGCATACGATTCACGTCTTGTACCTGTACACCCGCACCAGTGGCGATGCGTCGCTTGCGTGAGGCTTTGATCAGGTCAGGCTTGGCGCGTTCCTGTGGTGTCATGGAGTTGATCATGCCCTCCATGCGGCGTACCTGTTTCTCCGCCTGATCCACTTTGGCGCCAGAGGCCGCTTGCTGCAGCTGGGCGGGCAACTTGTCCATCAGTCCGGCCAGGCCGCCCATTTTTTTCATCTGCGACAGCTGGGCCTTGAAGTCATTCAGATCAAACTTGCCGCCACCCTTGATCTTCTGGGCCAGACCTTGGGCCGCCTCCATGTCGATGCCCTTACGGGCTTCTTCGACCAGTGCGAGTATGTCACCCATACCAAGTATGCGATTGGCCATGCGCGCAGGGTCGAAGGCTTCCAGTCCGTCGAGCTTCTCTGCGACACCTGCAAATTTAATGGGCTTGCCTGTGACATGGCGCACTGACAGGGCAGCTCCGCCACGCGCATCACCGTCGAGCTTGGTGAGAACGATGCCCGTCAGGGGCAGTGCTTCATTAAATGCGCGTGCCGTATTGATGGCATCCTGACCGAGCATGGCATCGACGACGAACAGCGTCTCAATAGGCTTGACGGCGGCATGCAGGGCGCTGATCTCCTGCATCATGGCTTCATCAATACCAAGTCGACCCGCCGTGTCGATGATCAGAACTTCATGATGATGTTTCTTGGCCCAGTCGAGCGCGGCCAGCGCGATATCAACCGGTTTCTCGCCAGTGGCTGAAGGAAAGAAATCGGCACCTACCTGCGCAGTGACGGTTTGCAGCTGCCCTATGGCTGCCGGACGGTAGACGTCGGTCGAGACCGTCAGGACTTTTTTCTTTTTCTGTTCCTGCAAATATTTGGCGAGCTTACCAACGGTGGTGGTCTTACCTGCGCCTTGCAGGCCGGCCATGAGGATGATGGCCGGTGGCTGGGTTGCAAATGACAGCTGGCTGGCTTCAGGGCCGAGATCAGCCCCCATCAGTTTGGCGAGTTCGTCGTGCACCACGCCCACCAGCGCCTGACCCGGAGTGAGTGAGCCTATGACAGTTTCGCCCAGAGATTTTTCTTTGACACGCGCGATGAATTCACGCACCGCAGGCAGTGCCACGTCTGCTTCGAGTAAGGCCAGCCGCACTTCGCGCAGCATCTCGGCCGTGTTGGCCTCCGTCAGGCGCGCTTCGCCGCGCATGGTCTTGACGACTTTGGATAGACGTTGGGTAAGGTTGTTCAGCATAAAAACATCGCGCCGCAGAGTGAAATCAAGCGTGAATTTTACTCCATGCCCCTTGCCGCGGTCTTTGCAGAATGCTCATGGTGTAAACTAATTTGATGAATGTTTTCACTATTTATGCAGCAGCCCTGCTTTATCTGAGCTGTGCTCTCTTGCCCGAGCGTAGGCGTGTTCTGGTGGCCGCTGGCACGGCGCTGGCTTGGGTGATGCACGGCGCGGCACTGATCAGCATCGTATTCGCCGCAGATAATTTGCGACTGGGATTCGCAGCCATGCTGTCTGCTGCATTGTGGCTGAGTGTTGCCACGTACTGGATAGAAAACCGCAATCTGGCGGTGGATGGTTTGCGCCGACTCGTGCTGCCTGTCGCCGCAGTGACGATCGCGCTGCCTGTACTGTTTCCGGGCAGCCTGGTGCCGCTGGCAGGCAAGTCACCTTTATTTTCCTGGCATATTGCGCTCTCGATACTGGCCTATGGCTCGCTGACCATAGCTGCATTTCATGCGGTGTTGATGGCGATGCAGGAATCGAGCCTTCATTCTCTGAACACCTCCGTGAGTCGGCGCAACTGGCTGGTGCTGGCGCTGGATCGTCTGCCGGCCTTGCTGACGATGGAAAGACTTTTGTTTCGCATGATAGGCATAGGTTTTGGATTGCTGACGCTGACGGTGGTGTCAGGCGTCTTCTTCTCTGAAGAATTATTTGGCAAGGCGTTCAGACTGGAACATAAAACCGTGTTTACGCTGCTGTCCTGGGCCTTGTTTGGTATTTTATTGGCCGGTCGCCGCTGGCGAGGCTGGCGTGGCAAGACCGCGCTCACTTTGACGCTGACGGGGTTTGCCACTTTATTGCTGGCATATGTGGGTAGTCGTTTTGTACTGGAAGTGGTACTGCACAGAGGTATTGCATGAAATATCTCATCTGGGCACTGCTGATTTATGTGGGTTGGCGCTGGTATAGCGCGTCAAAGGCCCGCGCAGAAGCAGGCACGTCAGAGGCGGATGGAGCTCAGGCTTCAGGCAAGACGCAGCCGCAAGCTGAAACTTACGCAGCTGACGCTGCTGAAAACATGGTGCGTTGCGCGCAATGCGGACTGCACCTGCCCTTGTCCGAATCTTTGAGTGGATCAAGTGCTGAATATTTTTGCAGCGAAGCTCATCGCATCCAACATCACTGATTGTGCTCCGCGCTTGTTTGTCTGATTAGCGGGCGTCTTTTTCTCACTCTCTTGTTGCGTTTTGCACAAATCTTCGCTTTGCCGCAAGCGGTATGTCTTACCCTACCGCGTCCCATTTCCCTCTTAGATCATGAATTCAGTAGGTGCTGCCGTACTGGCAGAGAGTCGTTTTCGTTTGCTTGGGAAGTCATCCGCCATTTGCGAAGTCCGTGAGCGTATCCGCAAGCTTGCGCGCAGCGAGGCCCCGGTTGCGATCGTCGGTGAATCCGGTAGCGGCAAGGAATTAGCCGCGCGCGATTTGCATGCCCATAGCGCCCGCGCCAGTCATCCCTTTGTGGCCGTCAATTGTGGTGCTATTCCGGAAGCACTGATGGAGTCCGAGTTTTTTGGACACAGGCGAGGTGCGTTTACCGGAGCACATGAAGATAGGGGCGGTTTTTTTCAGGCAGCCCATCGCGGCACCTTATTTCTTGATGAGATCGCCGAGTTGTCGCTACCCATGCAGGTCAAGCTGCTGCGAGCTATTCAGGAGCATCGTGTTCGCAGGCTGGGAGCGCAGAGTGAAGATGCCGTTGATGTGCGTGTGATCTCTGCAACCAATCAAAATCTGTCAGCGGCGGTGCAGAGCGGCCAGTTTCGGCAAGATCTGTATTACCGTCTGCAAGTCATTGAGTTACGCATGCCGGCCTTGCGTGAGCGGCGTGAGGATATTCCTTTGTTGTGCGAGGCGATCCTTGCACGTCTGTTCAATGGTGAGCGCAGACCTGAACTCAGTCAGGCTGCCCTGGTCCGTTTGTGTGAGCATGATTTTCCGGGCAATGTGCGTGAGCTGGAAAATATTCTTGAGCGGGCCGTGGCACTGGTCAGTCATAGCCTGATTGAGGAAAAGGATCTGTATTTCGAGCTTCCGGGAACGCAAGCGCAGACGGTGCAGGCTCCGCCTGATCCTTGTGGCCTGGGCGCAGCGACACCCGCCTTGTTGCAAGCCTTCTCTTTGCCTGAACATCTGGCCAATGTCGAGCGCGAGCTGGTGACCAGGGCCTTAAAGCAGGGGCATTTCAATCGTCGCCGCGTTGCCGCACTACTTGGGATAAGCTTGCGGCAATTACGGTACCGCATGCAACGACTGGCAATTCATGACCTTGACTGACACATCACAACCCTTGTATTCCCTGGATGAGCATGGCTGGTGTCGCGAACTGCCGCGCGCTGAGTGCACGAATTTCGATGCGCGTCCCGAGGATGTCGACATTGATTTACTGGTGATTCACAACATCAGTCTTCCGCCCGGCGAGTTTGGCGGCAATTACATTGCCGATTTATTCGCAAATCGGCTCGATTGTGATGCTCATCCTTATTTCGATCAGCTGCGTAATTTGCGTGTGTCTGCGCATTTCCTGGTTCGGCGTGATGGCAGCGCTCAGCAGTTTGTGTCTACGCTGTATCGTGCCTGGCATGCTGGCGTTTCTCAGTTTGAGGGAAGAGATCGCTGCAATGATTTCTCAATTGGCATCGAACTGGAAGGCAGTGATGATGAAAAATTCTCTGATAGGCAATATGCAACTTTGGCAAATTTAAGTCGCGCCATTTTGGTGCGTCATCCGATTTCTGCGGTGCGTGGTCACGAAAACATAGCGCCGGGGCGCAAAACCGACCCCGGGCCGCACTTTGATTGGGCGCGCTTTCGTGCGGATCTCTCGGTTCGTGATGAGAGACAGCTTTTAAGCATGAAAAGTGTGGTTGCGCCAAGTTTCCCAAACTAAAAAACCGGTTGCAACTTAGCTAGGCGGGCACTAGAATTAGTACCTGCTGCTGCAAAATCAACTAGATCTAGTAGCTGCAGCAAATTCCCACCGAACTGACCAAGCGCCTGAGTGATTAGCGTTTTTATGGCTATTGTGTGCAACATCCGGGGGATGTCGGGCTTGGTCAGAGCCCATCTGAAGTAAATAATGTCTGTTTGGCGTCCGCGCAATGCTGCGTTTAGCTCGCCAATCGGAGTGCATTCTATAAACGGTGCCAGAGTGACTCTGGCATGTTCGATATAACAGGGCAATCATGCCCAAGGCATCACTATCTGGAGGCGCAGTGCAGACCAATCAGGAAATTTCAGTCAAGTCCGGCAACGAATTTGGTGTTGCACCGATGGTGTCCGCGCTGTCGCCATCGTCCGCTGATTCGATGGCTGCCATCGCGGATTACAAGATCATCCGTCGTAACGGCGCGGTGGTCGGCTTTGAGCCTTCAAAAATTTCCATCGCCATGACGAAGGCTTTTCTGGCCGTCAACGGCGGTCAGGGTGCGGCATCAGCGCGCGTGCGCGAGCTGGTCGAGCAGCTGAGTCAGGGCGTGGTTTCAGCCATGATGCGTCGTCAGCCAGCCGGCGGCACTTTCCATATCGAAGACGTGCAGGATCAGGTTGAGCTGGCGCTGATGCGCTCGGGCGAGCATGACGTTGCCCGTGCCTATGTGCTGTATCGCGCCAAGCGTATGGAAGAGCGTGCGCAGCAGCAGGCGAGCAAGCCAGCAGCAGAGCGTGAGCATGTCTTGCACATCATCGTCGACGGCCAGTCTGTGCCGCTGGATAATGAGCAGCTGTTGAAGATGATCAGCTCCGCCTGCATAGGGCTGGAGAAGCATGTGGATGCGGATGCCATCCTGCATGAAACTCTGCGCAATCTGTATGAAGGCGTGCCCGTTGAAGAACTGCACAAGTCGGCAATTCTGGCAGCGCGCGCACTGATGGAAAAAGATCCTGCCTATAGTCAGGTCACGGCCCGTCTGCTGATGCACACGATTCGTAAGGAAGTGTTTGGTCAGGAAGTCGCGCAAGCTGACGCCCAGCAGCACTACCTCAGCTACTTCCCTAAATTCATCAAAAAAGGTATCGAGGCTGAACTGCTCGATTCCAAGCTGGCTCAGTTCGATCTGAAGAAGCTGGCTGAAGCACTGGTACCTGAGCGTGATCTGCAGTTTGGCTATCTTGGCCTGCAGACTTTGTATGACCGCTATTTCCTGCATATTCAGGGCACACGCATTGAAATGCCACAGGCCTTCTACATGCGCGTGGCGATGGGTCTGGCATTGAATGAGATCGACCGCGAAGCGCGCGCCATCGAGTTCTATAACCTGTTGTCGAGCTTTGATTTCATGAGTTCGACGCCGACCCTGTTCAACTCCGGCACGCTGCGCTCGCAATTGTCCTCCTGCTACCTGACCACGGTGTCAGATGATCTCGATGGCATTTATGAAGCGATCAAGGAAAATGCCTTGCTGGCCAAGTACGCTGGCGGTCTGGGTAATGACTGGACACCTGTGCGCGCACTCGGCGCCCACATCAAGGGCACGAACGGCAAATCGCAGGGCGTGGTGCCTTTCCTGAAGGTGGTGAATGACACTGCTGTGGCAGTCAATCAGGGCGGCAAGCGTAAGGGGGCAGTTTGTGCCTACCTTGAAACCTGGCACATGGATATCGAAGAATTCCTCGAGTTGCGCAAGAACACAGGCGACGACCGCCGCCGTACGCATGACATGAACACCGCGAACTGGATTCCGGATCTGTTTATGAAGCGCGTGATGGAAAAAGGCCAGTGGACTTTGTTCTCGCCTAGCGATGCGGAAGATCTGCACGACAAATTCGGCAAAGATTTCGAGAAAGCCTATCTGTCGTATGAAGCCAAGGCGGCGAATGGTGAGCTGCGCCTGTTCAAGACCATCGAGGCGCTGGATCTGTGGCGCAAGATGCTGTCGATGCTGTTTGAAACCGGCCATCCATGGATCACCTTCAAAGATCCTTGCAATATCCGTTCGCCCCAGCAGCACGTGGGTGTCGTACACAGCTCGAATCTGTGCACCGAAATCACGCTCAACACGAATGATTCCGAGATCGCTGTCTGCAACCTCGGTTCCATCAATCTGCCGGCCCACATGAAAGATGGCCAGCTGGACCGCGAGAAACTGCAAAAGACGGTGCGTACCGCCATGCGCATGCTCGATAACGTGATTGACATCAATTACTACGCCGTCAAGAAGGCGCGTGATTCCAATCTGCGTCACCGTCCTGTGGGCATGGGCATCATGGGCTTCCAGGATTGCCTGCACGTCATGCGCATTCCTTATGCATCCAAAGAAGCGGTCGAGTTTGCTGACCGTTCAATGGAAGCTGTCTGCTATTACGCTTACCAGTCGTCAACTGAGCTGGCCGAAGAGCGCGGCACCTATGCCTCTTATCGCGGCTCGCTTTGGGATCGTGGCATCCTGCCACAGGACTCGCTCAAGCTGCTGGCCGAAGAGCGTGGCGGCTATCTTGAAGTCGACACTTCCGAGACCATGGACTGGACCGCGCTGCGTGCACGCATCAAGCAGTACGGCATGCGCAATTCGAATTGCGTGGCGATCGCACCGACCGCAACGATCTCCAACATCATCGGTGTCTCGGCCTGTATCGAACCGACCTACCAGAACCTGTATGTGAAATCGAACCTGTCAGGCGAATTCACCGACATCAATGCCTATCTGGTGCGTGACCTGAAGGCACGCGGCCTGTGGGATGAAGTGATGGTCGCCGACCTGAAATACTTTGACGGCAGCCTCGCACGCATTGATCGCATTCCTCAAGACCTGCGCGAGCTGTATGCAACTGCCTTTGAAGTCGATCCAAGCTGGCTGGTAGAGGCGGCATCGCGTCGCCAGAAGTGGATAGATCAGGCGCAGTCGCTGAATATTTACATGGCGGGCGCGTCAGGTAAGAAACTGGACGAGACTTATAAGCTGGCCTGGTTGCGTGGCCTGAAGACTACGTATTATTTGCGTACAATTGGTGCAACCCACACCGAGAAATCCACCTCGAAGACGGGTGCATTGAATGCTGTTTCCTCAGATATGCCAACGGCTGCTGCTGCTGCGCCTGAGGCGGATGGTCCGGCATGCATGATGCGTCCCGGCGATCCTGGGTTTGACGAGTGTGAGGCCTGCCAATAAAAAATCCGGGCCGGATTGCGATAATAAGATACTGATCAAGCCGGCCCGGTACTAAAGCACTATCCTGAACCAACCACTGAACACAGCAACAAGAGGACACCACATGCTTTCCTGGGATGACGAATCCGCAGCACCAGCGCCGCGCGCTGCTCAGCCCCGAACACAGCCACAACTGCAGGCCGTGAATAATATGCCTCAGTACGCAACCCATGCGGATACCGCGCTCGATCCGGGCATACTGGCGCGCCCTGAAACCAAGGCAGATACGACTGCTCGCGTCAAAGCAGTCGACAAGCGCATCATCAATGGCACTACCGACGTCAATCAACTGGTGCCTTTTAAATATAAATGGGCCTGGGACAAGTACCTTGCAGGTTGCGCCAATCACTGGATGCCGCAGGAAATCAATATGCAGCGCGATATCGAGCTGTGGAAAAACCCGAACGGGCTGACCGAAGATGAGCGTCGTCTGGTCAAGCGCAACCTCGGCTTTTTCGTGACAGCCGACTCGCTGGCAGCCAACAATATTGTGCTGGGCACGTATCGCCATATCACTGCGCCTGAATGCCGTCAGTACCTGCTGCGTCAGGCCTTTGAAGAGGCGATCCACACCCATGCTTACCAGTACATTGTTGAGTCGCTGGGTCTGGACGAAGCCGAAGTCTTCAATGCCTACCATGAGGTCAAGTCGATCCGCGACAAGGACGAGTTCCTTATTCCTTTCATCGAGACCCTGACCAATCCGGAATTCAAGACCGGCACCACGGAAAGTGACCAGACCCTGCTTAAGAGTCTGATCGTTTTTGCCTGCCTGATGGAAGGTCTGTTCTTCTATGTAGGTTTCACACAGATTCTGGCGCTGGGTCGCCAGAATAAGATGATGGGTGCGGCTGAACAGTATCAGTACATCTTGCGCGATGAGTCTATGCACTGTAATTTCGGTATAGATCTGATCAACACCATCAAGCTGGAAAACCCGCACTTGTGGACTGCGACTTTCAAGGAAGAGATAAAAGCGTTGTTTTTAGAAGCTGTAGAGTTGGAATATCGCTACGCTGAGGATACAATGCCGCGTGGCGTGCTGGGTCTGAATGCTCCGATGTTCAAGGGCTATCTCCGGTTCATCGCCAACCGTCGTGCGCAACAGATAGGTTTGGAAACGCTGTTCCCGCAGGAAGAAAATCCCTTCCCGTGGATGAGCGAGATGATCGATCTGAAGAAAGAACGTAATTTCTTTGAGACCCGGGTCATTGAATACCAGACCGGCGGTGCGCTCAACTGGGAGTAAGCAGTAAATAAACCCGGTGACTGGCAGAGCTGGTCACCCTAAAGAAAGGCTGAAAGAGGAAAGGCTATCCCTGTACTTAATGCACAGTACCCGACCTAACCCATCTTTTTTGACTTCGCCGTCAAGCTCGAAATCTTCGGGCAAGGCAGCGTATTCTTCGAAAAAAGAGTTGGCCTTTCTGCAAAAGTATTCCAACGCCGGCACATTGCCGGCGTTTTTTTTGTCCCCGATATCCGCCTGTCATCAGGAGAGTCTGCGACAAAATTAGCTGAAGTGCTGCATTGACGAGGAGATGCAGCAGTTCAGCTGGTGCCAAATTCATTAGCGCAAACAGATCTCGTGTTTGCTCCGATGAATAATCCGCTCAGACGATCGTGTCTGGACGGGTTTCCAACTGTACCTAGTGATGATCCATCACGCGAAGGAGAACGAAATGGCAACAGCAAAAAAGAAGGCAGCAGCAAAGAAAAAGCCAGCGGCCAAGAAAAAACTGGTGGCTAAGAAGGTCGTAGCTAAGAAAGTGGTAGCGAAGAAAAAGCCAGCAGCCAAGAAAGTCGCTAAGAAAGCCGTAGCGAAGAAGAAGGTCGCAGCTAAAAAAGTCGCAAAGAAAGCAGTCGCCAAGAAGCTCGTTAAAAAAGCTGCAAAGAAGGCGGTAGCG
>CAIQLE010000302.1 GCA_903872555.1 uncultured bacterium | reverse complement strand
GCCTTCCATCACTTGTGACAAACCGCGTTTCACCAGCTCATTCGGCGTCAGTTGATCAATCCGTTCGCCATTGAATTCCACACTGCCTTTGGTGACATCGCCACGCTCACCACGCAATAAGGTAGAGATGGATTTGAGCGTCGTTGATTTACCTGCGCCATTCGCACCCATGAGTGCCACGATCTTGCCCTTGGGGACAGACAGCGAGACGCCTTTGAGCACGAGGATGACGTGGTCATAAATGACCTCGATATTATTAACGGCGAGTAGGGTGGAATGATTGTTCATGAGCGTGCCGATCTAAAGCCTTGATGTAATGCCTTGAAGTAAAGCTTTGAAGTAAAGCCTAGAAGTAAAGCATTAACTCAGGCGCATGATTTTCTATTCAATGAAAAGCATGCGCCTGAAGGTTCCTTCTTATTTCAAACAGGCGGGCGTCAGGCCCTTTTCTTTGGCATAGGCTGCGGAAGATTCTTCCAGCAGCTTGCGGGTCAGTGCCTTGTCACCAGTGATCCAGTTCTTGGACAAGCCTACCCACTGCTTGCCGTCCCACTGCACGACTTTCACAGCGCCCGAGCCTTCGTGATCATCGCAAGAGGTTTTGATAGGCGGGAACATATCAAACACACCCAGAGTTTTCTGGCGCGCCACATCGATGTTCAGATTTTCAAAACCCCAGCGCACTTGCTCACCGCTGAGTGTCTTGCCCTTGCCATATTTGGCCTGTGCATTGCGCATCGCTTCGACCATCATCACGCCGGAAGTGATGCCGCGCATGTACATCACGTTGCCGACACGATCCAGCTCTTTCAGATTGCCTTTGCCGTGCGCATACAGCTTGTTGCGGATTTCATCCAGCAGAGGATAGTTGCCGGGTGTGGTGAAGCTCATCGCTGTATAACCTTTGGCGGCATCGCCAGCTGGTTCCGTATCTTCTTCCGAGCCAGCCCACCAGACACCGAGGATTTTTTCACGCGGGAAGCCATTCCGTTGAGCAGTTTTCAATCCTACTGCGCTCATCACACCAAAGGTCCACATGATGACGTAATCAGGATTAGCCTGACGGATCTGCAGCCACTGTGACTGTTGCTCATTGCCGGGCGGCGCGACAGGAATCTTGATCAGCTCGAAACCATATTTCGCAGCTTCTGCTTCCAGCACCGGCAGTGGCTCTTTGCCATAGGCCGAGTCATGATAGAGGTGAACAATTTTTTTGCCTTTCAGCTTGTCCATGCCGCCGGATTTTTCGCCCAGATACACCACCATGGCGGCGGCCTGATTCCAGTAAGTGGTCAGCAAAGGAAAGACATACGGGAAGACTTTGCCATTGGCCGCATCGGAGCGGCCATAGCCCAGCGTGGTCATAGGGACTTTGTCATTCGCCACGCGATCCAGTACGCCGTAAGCGATACCGGTCGACAGCGGCTCAACCACCGATGCGCCACCGTTCTTGCTTTTCAGGCGCTCGTAGCATTCAACGCCGCGTGATGCGTTGTATTCGGTTTCGCATTCTTCCCAGGTCAGCTTGACGCCATTGATGCCGCCGTTGGTGTTGACCAAATTCATATAGTCAATCAGGCCACCAAAGAAGGAAGCGCCATTCGAACCATAAGGACCGACGCGATAAGACAGCAGCGGTACATATTGCTGCTGTGCCCAGGCAAAGCTGCTGGCGCCTAACAGTGCCGCACTCAGCAGCACGGATTTGATGAGTTTCACAGAGATCTCCTTCAGGATAAATAACAACTCAATGCGGGAATGGCCATAGCCGTAATTTTTCTTTGGCAATCTGCCACAAGCGCGCCAAGCCGTGAGGCTCGACAATCAAAAAGAAAATAATCAGTGCACCAAACACCATCAGTTCCAGATTCGAGGCCACCGTGGTTGAAATTTCCAGCGCATGCGCCAGTACATTCAGCACCACAGGCAGCAGGACGATGAAGGCCGCGCCGAGAAAGGAGCCGAGTATGGAACCCAGGCCGCCAATAATCACCATGAACAAAATGCGGAAAGACAGATCGAGACTGTAAGCCTCAGGCTCAACCGTGCCGAGATAGGCAAAGGCATACAAGGCACCGGCCACGCCGCAATAGAAAGAACTGACAGCAAAGGCCAGCAGCTTGGTGCGCATCAGGCGTATGCCTATCACTTCAGCTGCCACGTCCATGTCACGCACGGCCATCCATGAGCGGCCCACATTCGAGCGCACCATGTTCTTGGCCATCAGCGCCAGTATCGCAACGATAGACAGCACCAGAACATACTTGGTGACCGGTGTGTCGAAGGCATAACCCAGAATAGTCATCTTCTGCGCCGTGATCACGCCGGACGAACTATGGTTGGTAAACCAGCTGATCTTGGTCAGCGCCCACACCACAAAAAACTGTGTCGCCAGCGTAGAGGCGGCCAGATAAAAACCGCGCACCCGCAATGAAGGCAGGCCGAACAGAATGCCGACCAGAGCCGCGCACAGTCCACCCAGAATAAAAGCAGCCAGCAGTGGCATGCCCGGCACCCGCAGCATGAAGTTGTAAGCACCAAAGGCACCGACCGCCATGAACGCCGCTGAACCCAGTGATAACTGACCTGCATAACCCGTCAGAATATTCAGCCCCAGTGATGCGAGCGAAAAAATCAGGAAAGGAATCAGAATCGCAGAAAAGAAATAAGGCGATGCCCAGTGCGGCACGGCGACAAAGCCCAGCAGCAGCAAGAAGGCGATGCCTATGCGGTCCTGCCGTATGGGAAAAATTTGTCCATCGGCTGCATAGCTTGATTTAAATTGTCCGGCTTCGCGGTAAAACATAATCTTTCCTTAAATCCGGCGAATGATTTTTTCGCCAAACAAACCTTCCGGGCGTACCAGCAAAAAGAGCAGTGCCAGCACATAGGGGAACCAGCCTTCTATGCCACCGCCTACGAAGGGTCCTATATATACTTCCGCCAGTTTTTCCGACGAGCCTATGATCAGGCCGCCCAGAATTGCACCCGGCACCGAAGTGAAGCCGCCGAGTATGAGCACCGGCAGTGCCTTCAGGGCGACGAAGGTGAGTGCGAATTGGACGCCATTGCGAGAACCCCATAACAGACCTGCCACCAGCGCGACGAAACCGGCCACGCCCCAGACGATGCCCCAGATCTGCTGCAAAGGAATGCCGACCGCCAGTGCGGCCTGATGATCATCCGCCACCGCACGCAGTGCACGGCCTATCTTGGTGCGCGAAAAGAACAGCGCCAGACAGGTCACCAGCAAGGCGCAGATGCCCGCAGCGATGACATCAAATTTCGAGACAATGATATTGAAGGTCTGCATCAGGCTTTCCATGGGCACGTCTTCTATGCCCAGATCCAGACGCCGCACTTGCGAGCCCCACATCAGCTGCGCCATGCCTTCAATAAAGAAACTCAGGCCTATGGTGGCCATGAAGAGCGAAATCTCGGGCTGATTCACCAGTGGACGCAGCACGATGCGTTCTATGCCCAGTCCCAGTACATACATGGCGACGATGGTGGCTGCAATCGCCACCCACAGCGGCCAGCCGAGTTCGGTCAGTGAGACGCAGGTGAGAGCGGCAAAGAACACCATCGAACCCTGGGCGAAATTGAAAACACCCGAGGCTTTATAGATCAGCACAAAGCCCAGCGCGACCAGTGCATACATCACACCGGACAGCAGGCCGCCGATCAGTACTTCAAAGAAAAAATTCAGATTCATTGCGTATGTCTTTCCCGTCAGTGTGCCAGTCCCAGATAGGCGTTGATCACCTCCTGGTTGTTGCGGACTTCATCTGGCGTACCGTCACCAATTTTTTTGCCGTAATCCAGCACCACCACGCGGTCCGAGATATCCATCACCACACCCATGTCATGCTCGATCAGCACGATGGTGGTGCCGAACTGTTCATTCACGTCGAGGATGAAGCGGCACATGTCCTGCTTCTCTTCCACGTTCATGCCGGCCATAGGCTCATCAAGTAAGAGTATCTGCGGCTCGGCAGCCAATGCACGGCCCAGCTCGACACGTTTTTGCAGTCCATACGGCAGACGACCGACCGGT
>CAIQLE010000301.1 GCA_903872555.1 uncultured bacterium | reverse complement strand
TTGATTTTGGTTGAATAAACATAAGTAACTCGAGATATTCTGATGATCTATACCAGATCAGGTGTTGTGAAATTTAGTAGCAAGAACAGTAACATTTATCTTTAGCAAGTTCAACTAAAATGGCAGTGTTAACAAGCTGATTCCAAGTAAGTTGCGCCGAAATTTGTTTGTGTATTAGAAAATTGAAATCAAATTATTCCTCATTGCTGCTTTAAGCCCTCACCTCTTTCCCAATGACGACACTCAACAGCCATTCACACGTTCAAGATCTTGCCAGTCGCCGCATGTTTTTTATGCTTCTGGCAATCACCACCCTGATCAAAATCTGGCTGGCGCTGGCAATACCCATCATCGGTGATGAAGCGTATTTCTATCAGTGGGGCACGCATCTTGACTGGGGTGGTTATTACGATCATCCACCCATGGTGGGATGGATACTTTGGGCTTTGCATCTGCTCTCCTCGCATCCGCTGGTGCTGCGTGCACCTGCTATCGCGCTCTGGATAACGATCGTGTTCGGCATGATGGATTTAATGGACAGGCTACAGCCTGACTCAAAAAACAAACGCTGGCTGCTGGGAAGTTTGTTTCTCGTACTGCCCTTCACTTGGTCACTGAATCTCATCACCACCGATACGCCGCTGATTTTTTTCTTGTTTTTTTCTGGCTATGCCCTGATACGCGCTGAGCTCAGCAACAAACTGGGCTGGTATGCAGCGAGTGGCGTACTGCTGGGTCTGGCACTGTTATCGAAATATTTTGCGGGCCTGTTGGCGATTGCGTATGCGGTGTATTTCTTGCCAAGGCGTGGAGGCTGGTGGCGCCTCTTGGTCGTGGCCTTGTGCGCACTGCCTTTCATGCTGCTTAATCTCGCATGGAACTCGACACATTGCTGGAACAATATCCTCTTCAATCTGATGAACCGGAATCAGGGCTCGCATTTCTCACCGGCTTACGTTGCCCTGTATCTGGCAATGATGGTTTATCTGGTCACGCCATGGACAGGCTGGAAACTTTTACGTACCGCAGCCTGGCGCGCGCACTGGCAACTGGTGGTGTTATTTGCAGTGCCCTTTGCTTTATTTCTGCTGCTGTCTTTTTATAAAAATATAGGCCTGCATTGGGTGCTGGCTTTTCTGCCTTTTGTCTTTCTGATGGCGGGATTACAGTTGAATGAAGCTGATCTACAAAGTCACCGGCGCTGGAATGTATGGCTGGGTCTGCCACATATCATCGTACTGGCTGCGATCGCGCATCTGCCAACGAGCAGCTTCAAACCAGAGAAAATACATCAGGGCATCGTGATGCATCGCGATGCCCCCGCATTACTGGTCGAGCTGAAGAAAGATCTAGTTGCCGATGGCGTATTGATGAGCAACTCTTACAGCTCAGCTTCGCTGCTGGCTTACCATGGTCATGACTACGTGCCTGTGTTTGGTGATGGGAGTTTTCACGCGCGCTTCGATGACAACATCACGGATTTCAGTACGCTGGAGGGAAAGACTTTGCGTGTCTTCAGTACCCGGCCGATCACAGCTGAGTCAATCGCACCTTATTTTGATACTGCTCACATCAGCGAAATCAATTTTGAAGGAAGTCGCTTTTGGTTAGCTGAAGGCAAGGGCTTTCACTTTCAGCCTTACTATGAACAGGTATTGAAAAAGATTGCAGCAACTTATTATCGCGTGCCCTCGTTTCTGCCTTTGCACGGCTGCCGCTTCCTTGAGCAATACAGTTTTATTTAAATGAAAAACGCTTGTGCCCGATATAGCTGGTGAAAACCGGCACGGCCACACCCACAGCATGGGCGATCTCAGGCACAAACTGTTTTACGCCTGCAATCGGCAGCAGATAGTACAGCCCCATGCTGATGGCCCAGGTCTGAACTACGGCCACGCCATTGACCAGCACAAAAAATCCTGCGCTGCGCTGCACAGACTGTGTACTCTCAGTGAATACAAAGACACGCGCCAGAACGAATGCAGTGATCATGCCGGTCAGATAGGCCAGCACGACTGAAGATGAAAAATCCAGCCAGCGATTGTAGACAATGCGTGAACCGAAATTCACGCAGGCGGCCAGACCACCGGTAATCAGGAAGCCCAGAAACTGGCGCGACATGAAATGACTGATCATGCAGCAGCCTCTCGTGCCATAGCGCGTCCGAATCCTATGCTCTCCGAAATACCCCGATCTTCAGGATAGTAGTAAGACGTGTCAGCTACCCACAGACCTGTCACGGGCAAAGCCACGGGGGGCAAACGATCCAGATAGCCAGGCTCACAAATCGGTTGCGCGTGACGATAACGACTAGCACGCATATCCAGAAAATCCTCATCGGTCAGCGCAGGATTAATGGTCTTCAGGTAATGACGCACCTTGTCCAGAAAAACCTGATCAGGCTCTGCGAATTTCGGATGTTCACCCGGCATATAAAAAGGCACGTAGACAATCGCATCCGTCATAGGACGCAAATTCGAGTACTCGACCAGTCCGGGAATATCCATCTCAGGATCATTCACATTCAGCCAGAAATTAGCTGACAAGGCATGCTTCAGTTTGACGATCACGCACACCACAGCGATATTGTTCAGGGCCTGAAATTGCTGCAACAGTTCTGCCGGCAGATCGGGCATCACACGCGGCACATAGGGCAGCGGTATGGTGCTGATCACTTTATCGAAAGCTTCAAATCCTTCTGCCGTCTGTATGCCTTTGACCGCGCCCGCTTCTATCACCACTTTGTTTACCGCAGATTTCAGTCTGACGATGCCGCCATGCTTTTCTATATCCGCATGTAAGGCGCTCAGCAAAGTGGTCGAGCCGCCTTCAAGATGGCCCAGTTTTTCACGAAACAGGCTGTAGCGTGAACGTCCTATACGACGTATGCGGCTCCATATCCATGCAGCAGACAGGTTGTCGCTGTAGTGATAGAACTTGTAGTCAAACAAACGACGCCACAAGACTTCCCAGGCTTCCTCACCGACCCAGCGCTTGATCCAGCCGCTGGCTTCAACATGATCTAGTGGCTTCCAGTCATTCCGTTTGGTGCAAAGGAAGGCATGCAGGCCATAACGGAATTTTGCGATCAGGCTCAGGCCCTTGAAACTCAGCAGCGCCACAGGATTGCCCCAGGCTTGCATACGGCGCTGATACCAGTAACCCATGCGCGTCTCTACCCAGCGCATTTTGTCGGCAATATCCAGCTCATCCAGCATTTGCAGAAATGCTGTGTCGGAGGTGCAATGAAAATGGTAGTAGCGTTCTATCTGCACTCCGGAAAAATCAAAACAGGCCGTCATGCCACCGACGCGATCATCTGCTTCGAATACCACAGGCTGATGACCATCACGCGCCAGCTGATAGGCCACTGCAAGACCCATAGGGCCAGCACCCAGAACGGCAATGCGCTGCTTCATCTTCAGAACTCCAGAACCACGTTGCTATACACAGGATCGCAGAAGGTTTCCTGCAAGGCCAGCTCGAAAGCTGTGCTGCGCACGCCAAAGATGCCAGGCCAGTCAATCACTTCGAATTCATCCTTGGCGACCAGTGCTTGCAGTTGCTGTGTCGTGAAGGGCGGATCACGGTCGAATAATCCCCATACCCACAGCAGGCCATAAAACAGACTAAAGGGAATTTTCAGGATGAGTGATGAAGCGCCTGTGACATGTTTGATGCCGCGGATAATATCGATGTAATCGACCTTGTCGTGCCCGGAGATATTGAACACCCCTTGGGTGATGCGATTTTCTATGCAGCTGATGATGATGTTGCAAAAATCACCGACATACAGCGGCTGACGCAAGTAACGGCCATTGCCCGGAATCGGAAACACGGGCATCTTTTTCATGAAACGTGACAACCAGCCCAGATGCTTGCGATCAAACCAGCCAAACATGAGGGTCGGTCGTAATACGGGGCAGGCAATACCGCTCTCCAGCACCATGCGTTCCTGCGCTTTTTTAGTCTGTGTATAAAAATCATCCGCTACTGATTCAACGACGGAGGAGCTGATATGCACCAACTGCTCCACGTTGCCGGCTCGGATCGCATCCAGCACGCGCTGCGTCGCAGTCAGATTGTTGCGCTCGAAATCGCTATACGCATTGCCACCTATCTGCGCCTGCAACATCACCACGGCACGCGCTTCTGAAAAGTGACGCGTCCAAGCACCGTCTTCTGCTAGGTCAGCATATTCCGTATGGATATCGGGATGCATGTGCGAGAGCACCACAAGATTAGCTTTGTGCTTATCGAGCACAACGATATCGGTATAGCCCCTGGCCTTCAAGCGGGCCACCAGATTCTGGCCTACCAGACCGGCGCCACCGGGCAGAATAATGGTTTGCTTAGTCATTTAAATATTCAGCTTGTTAAACACAAAGCGTGGCAGATGGCGAATGATCATCATAATCAGCCACCATTTGGCAGGCGCATACACCACCGGCGCACCACTCTCAATCGCAGCAACAATGCGTGCCGCCACCGAGGCAACGGATGCCAGTCCGCGCGCCGGCAAATGCGCAGTCATCGGGGTGGCAGTGGGGCCGGGTTTGATCACTACGATTTTGAGTAAGGTACCGGCAAAACGATGCTGCATACCCTGCACATAACGGTCCACCATCGCTTTGGCTGAACCATAAACATAGTTTGATTTACGCCCGCGATCTCCCGCGACAGAACCAATCACGGCAATCGTGCCGCCCTTTTTATCCATCTCGTGCGCAAAGGCTTCAGCAAACAAGACCGGCGATACGCCATTGATCAATAAAGCTTCCTGACCCAGCGTGATATTTTTTTCACAGAGCGATTGTTGAGGCAAACTGCCATGTGCTATCAGGACGATATCGATCTTGCTGACGGCCAGCTGTTCGGCTAATGCGGCAATCGCAGCAGGCTGATCAAAATCAGCCTGCAATGCCTGCACAGTCGATTGCGGGCTGCGCACTTTGAGATCGTCGGCCAC
>CAIQLE010000300.1 GCA_903872555.1 uncultured bacterium | reverse complement strand
CGATCTGATTCTTCACATCATAGAAGCGGTCGCCTCGCAGGTGTTCATTCCGCTCACCGTCGGTGGTGGCGTGCGCGTAGTGGATGATGTGCGCCGTTTGCTTAATGCAGGTGCCGACAAGATCAGCATCAACACCTCCGCTGTGACCAATCCGCAGCTGGTGGCTGATGCAGCAGATAAATATGGTTCGCAATGCATCGTCGTAGCAATTGATGCCAAGCGCAGCGAAGCCGGACACTGGGAAGTGTTTACCCATGGCGGCCGTCGTGCCACTGGACTGGATGCTGTCGAGTGGGCGCGCAAGATGCAGGCGCTGGGCGCAGGTGAGATTCTGCTGACCAGTATGGACCGCGATGGTACCAAGGTGGGTTTTGATTTGCCGCTGACACGCGCCGTATCTGATGCCATATCCATACCCGTGATTGCCTCGGGCGGCGTGGGCGGATTAAAAGATCTGGCCGATGGCATCACCGAAGGTCATGCAGATGCGGTGCTGGCCGCCAGCATTTTTCATTATGGCCAGCACACCGTGCAAGAGGCCAAGCAGTTCATGGCAGCGCAAGGCATACCGATGAGGCTTGCATGAGTACCAAGACGCTCTGGCTGAATCACATCAAGTGGGATGACCATGGTCTGGTGCCCGTCATTGTTCAGCAAGCCGGCACCAATGATGTGCTGATGTTTGCCTGGATGAACCGCGATGCACTGGCGCGCACCGTTGAGCTGGGGCAGGCGGTGTACTGGAGCCGCTCGCGCAAAAAACTCTGGCACAAAGGGGAAGAGTCCGGCCATTTCCAGCAAGTGCATGAGATACGACTGGATTGCGATGAAGATGTACTGCTGCTGAAGGTAACGCAGGTCGGCGATCTCGCATGTCATACTGGTCGCCATTCATGCTTCTTTCAGCAACTGCTGACTCAGGACGAACAGACTGACTGGCTGGCGGTCGATCCGGTACTGAAAAACCCAGACGACATCTACAAAAAATAATATGAGCGATATCCTGCAACGTCTGGCCGACATCATTGAGACACGCAAGCCTGCCAAGGGCGGTGACCCGGCGACGTCTTACATTGCCCGCCTGTTTGATAAAGGCGATGATGCCATCCTGAAGAAGGTGGGCGAAGAAGCGACCGAGGCCGTGATGGCCGCCAAGGATGTACGTCATGGCGATGCCGCCGACAAGCTGGTCTATGAATGCGCCGATCTCTGGTTTCATTCGCTGATCATGCTGGCGCAGTTTGATATACAGCCTCAGCAAGTGCTGGATGAACTGGCGCGCCGTGAGGGCCTGTCAGGCATAGAAGAAAAAGCCAACCGCAAGCTGGCAGAGCGCGAGCAGTCCGAGCTGCGCAAATAAAGCCGCTGCATCTACACAATTCATCAGAGGAGCAAGGTCTTGGATAACTGCATTTTTTGCAAAATCGCAGCGGGAACGATACCTTCCAAAAAGGTGTATGAGGACGAAGATCTGATCGTCTTTCATGACATACAGCCAGCAGCCCCCGTACATCTGCTGATCGTGCCGCGCGAGCATCTGCCCACGCTGGCCGAGTGCACCGACAAGCATCAGGCATTGTTGGGTAAAATGATGCTGCTTGCGCCAAAACTGGCGCAGGAGCTGGGCGGCGGATATGAATTGACCGCTGATGGTCCGGCCGGCGGCTTCAGGGCGCTGGTGAATACTGGTCCTGACGGCGGTCAAGAGGTGTACCATCTGCATTTGCACGTGATGGGCGGCCCCCGCCCCTGGCGTGGTCAGCACTGATTTATCGTTACGACGATTCAAAGATTTTGAACCTGAGGGTTCTGCGAGGAGATAGCAATGGGTTCGTTCAGCATTTGGCACTGGGTCATCGTGCTGGTGATAGTCATGCTGGTGTTTGGCACCAAGAAGCTTGGCAATATCGGTTCCGACCTGGGCAAGGCCGTCAAAGGCTTTAAAGATGGCGTCAAAGGTTCCGAGGAAGAGAAATCCGCCGCAGCTTCACAAGTGGCTGACAAATCGACCATTGATGTCGAGGCCAAGGAAAAATCCAAGCACTGATTCACTTACTGCCGCAAGCAGCGATGGTCTGCTGACCGTCGCTGTCCGCCCCTCCTGACATTCTGTCCAGATGATAGACCTAGGCCTCACCAAACTCGCGCTGATCGGTGCGGTCGCGCTGGTTGTGATCGGGCCCGAAAAACTGCCCGCCGTCGCACGCATGGCCGGAACTTTGTTCGGCCGTGCCCAGCGTTATATCAATAACGTCAAGGCCGAGGTCAATCGCGAAATGCAGATGGACGAATTGCGCAAGATGCAGTCCAATATCGTGGCAGCGGCCAGTAATATGAACAAATCAGTCACCGAAGATCTGGCCGATGCCGGCAAAGATCTGACAGAAGCTGTGGCCGAAGCGAATCACGCCTACATGAGTTCCGACGACCATAGCGTGCTGCCGACCGATGGTGAACTGGCGGCCAAGCGCCGTGATTTTCGTCAGAAAAAACTGGCCCAGACTTCACGCCTGCCTATGTGGTTCAAGCGCCAGAGCGGCCGTAAGACACGCGTCATGTCAGGTGCGGCACGCGTAGCGCGTTACCGGCCCGGTAGCGCCAAAACTGTGAAGTTCTTCCACTGATCCCATGTTTGACTACCATTCCTCCGGCCTGCAAGAGAGCTTCATTACCCATCTGATCGAATTGCGTACCCGTCTGGTGCGTGCGTCAGCGGTGGTGCTGGCCGTGTTCATTGTTTTGTTTGCCGTGTGGCCCGGTGCAGCCGCGATTTATGACTTTGTCGCGCAGCCTATGATGGCAGCACTGCCTGAGGGATCGAAAATGATCGCCACAGGTGTTATCACACCTTTCATGGTGCCCATGAAAGTCAGCATGATGGTGGCCTTCCTGATCTCGCTGCCCTGGGTGCTGTATCAGGCCTGGGCTTTTGTGGCGCCAGGTTTGTATGCGCATGAAAAACGTCTGATTGCACCGCTGATCATTTCATCCTCAGTGCTATTTATTCTGGGGGTCGCGTTTTGTTATTTCTTTGTCTTTGGTACCGTCTTCAAGTTCATCAATGATTTTGCGCCCAAGTCGATTTCGGTCGCGCCAGACATAGAGAACTATCTCGATTTCGTGCTCACCATGTGTCTGGCGTTTGGCCTTACCTTCGAAGTACCGGTGGTGGTGATTGTGCTGGTGCGTATGGGACTGGTCACCGTAGAAAAGCTGAAAGCGATTCGCCCCTATGTGATTGTGGGGGCTTTCGTGATTGCTGCAGTCGTGACGCCGCCCGACATCATGAGTCAGCTCTTTCTCGCCGTTCCCCTTTGTCTCTTGTATGAAGTTGGCTTGCTGCTCGCGCCTTTGTTCGAGAAAGCAACCCGGGCCCCCGAAGAGACGACCTGACCTGACACGCTGCATGGCTGATGATAATCAGTCCATTGACTCGGCCTGCGTGCTGTTTTACTTCAGAGCGTGGGTCCGGCAGTGCGTAGCCATTTCACCAATGGCAATGCGGTTTTGAAATCTGCCAGCAGTAAGTCAGGCAAATCTGACGGCATCAATTTCTTGATACTGATTTCCCGCCACACCATATAGCCCTTGAGTTTCAGGTAATCCGCATGCGGCATGTCGGCATCGAAGCCTTTAGGCAGTCGCACCAGACTGTATTTCTGCTGCAGACCACCGAAGCTGGAATTCAGACCCTTGTCCTTCAAGACTTTTCCAAATCCTGTGGCATCGTTCACGATCTGGTTTCGTATGGCGCGCAAGCGATCTGCCGGCGGGCTGTATTCACCAGCGGCGATCAGCAAATTGCCGCGTGCATCGATATGGAAGTAATACGCCGGACCGCCGCCCTGGCTGGGTTTTTTTAAGCCGCTGGCCGTGATCGCTGCCGAGAACGTGGTTTTATAAGGTGGCCGGTCGCGCGCAAAGCGCAGATCGCGATTGACGCGAAATAAGGCCCGTTTCGGATTGCAGGCAGCCACCGCAGGATCAAAGCGCGTGATGTCAGCGATGAGCTGTGTCACCAGTTCTAGCATTTCAGCGCGCAGAATGTCATAGCGCGGTTTGTTCATGACAAACCAGGCACGATGATTATTTTCTTCGAGCTCTCCTAAATACTGAACCAGATCGCGTAGGTGCATAAAGCTTTATTCGCCTTCTTGTTGTGGTGCCTGTTTCATCCGGGGACGACGCCCCACGACCAGATCAAGCGTGGCTTCCTGAGATTTGCGCAGCACCGTCAGCTTCACTTTCTCGCCCGGCTTCAGCTGCGCCACCAGATTCAGCATAGAGACGGTATCAGCGACCGGCTGATCGGCCACGGTCAGCAAAATATCGCCTAAGCGTATGCCCGCTTTTTCTGCAGGGCCGCCTTTGACGACACCGGCGATGATGGTGCCGGATGATTTTTTCAGATCAAAGCTTTCGGCCAGTTCAGGCGTGATGTCTTGCGGCTCTACGCCTATCCAGCCACGCACCACCTGACCGTTCCTGATAATCGCTTCCATCACCGTTTTGACGGTGGTCACGGGAATAGCGAAACCTATGCCCAGCGAACCGCCACTGCGTGAATAGATTGCTGTATTAATGCCCAGCAGATGTCCGTGAATATCGACCAGTGCACCACCCGAATTACCGGGATTGATGGCGGCATCGGTCTGTATGAAATTTTCAAAGGTGTTGATGCCCATGTGATTGCGGCCCAGTGCAGACACAATACCCATGGTCACGGTCTGCCCGACGCCGAAAGGATTGCCTATGGCCAGCACCACATCGCCGACCCGTGTGTTATCCAGTCGCGCCAGCGTGATGGAGGGCAAATCTCTAAGATTGACTTTGATAACCGCTAGATCGGTTTCGGGATCGGTACCTACTAATTTGGCGTTGACTTTTTTGCCGTCAGCCAGAGCCACTTCAATTTCGTCTGCCGATTCAATCACATGGTTATTCGTGAGTATGTAACCTTCGGGGCTGACGATCACGCCTGAACCCAGGCTGAACTGCCGTTCGTCCTGTGCTCCCGGCCCGTCGCCAAAGAAGCGTCTGAGCAAAGGGTCATCGTTGAAGGGGTGAGCTGGTTTTCTGGCAGCCTTGGTAGTGAAAATATTCACCACCGAAGGCATGGCCTGCTGTGAGGCTTCGCGATAACTGGTTTGCGGCTTGCCTGAGCCGTCTGCTTCGCGTACCGAGACCGTGCTTGATGCCAGTTGCAAGACAGCGGGCGAGCGTGTCAGCCATTCAGGCTTGAGGGTCGCTACAATGAACCAGAGTGCGAGCGCGACTGTGACGGTTTGCGCAAACAATAGCCAGAGACGACGCATAAGCAATGTAAGAAAAAGGAAAAAAGAATGAATGACAACCAAGACAGCAGCGCAGACCGCGATGAATTAGATAAACATCTGGCCAGCACGCTGGATATTAACCGTTTTCGGGATTACTGCCCAAACGGACTGCAAGTGCAGGGGCGGTCACGGATACGCAGCGTAGTTTCAGGGGTGACAGCCAGCCTGGCGCTGCTGGAGGCGGCACTGGAAAAGCAGGCAGACATGGTGCTGGTGCATCATGGTTATTTCTGGCGCGGCGAAGATCCCCGCGTTATTGGGCACCGCCAGAAACGTTTGAGCTTATTGCTGCAAAACGAAATGAATTTATTTGCGTATCACTTGCCATTAGATGCGCACCCTGTGATGGGCAACAATGCACAGCTGGGTCTGCGTCTGGGTCTGGAAGCAAGTGCACGGTTTGGAGAACAGGAACTAGGCTGGATAGGTAAGTCGAGCGCAAAGACAGTTGCCGAGCTGGCCATTGTTGTGGAACGCGTGCTGGGTCGTGAGCCCATGGTGATCGGTGATCCCGGGCAGGCTATTGATTTGGTGGCCTGGTGCACGGGCGCCGCACAAAATGCATTAGAAGAT
>CAIQLE010000299.1 GCA_903872555.1 uncultured bacterium | reverse complement strand
GCTGTTATCAACCAGCCGTTCCGATAGCACTGCGCGTCAGCCGCTGGCTCATACGCTCGACGATGCTGTCGATGAATTCGATCAGTTCAATAAAGTGGTTGGCGGTCTGCGTCAGGACTGGTCCAAGCAACTAACATGGTTACAAACCCTGCCTACAGGTGTGCCGATCAGCGGTGATTTCAGAGTGACCAGCGGCTTCGGTGTACGCAATGACCCTTTCACCGGCACGCTGGCTCGCCATGAAGGCCTTGATTTCACAGCTGCCAGTGGCACCTCGATTATTGCGACAGCCGACGGCGTGGTGACGCGTTCAGGCTGGGAAGATACCTACGGCAATATCGTTGAGGTGACTCATGCGGAAGGCTTCATGACCCGTTACGCTCACATCAGCAAGCGTCGTGTCGTCGAAGGTCAGCAAGTCAAACGCGGACAGCATATCGCTGACGTGGGTAGCACTGGTCGTTCTACCGGCCCTCACCTGCACTATGAAGTCTTCCGTCACGGCCGGGTTCTCAACCCTGCACAAGTTCTGCCGATTAGTAACAGCTGAAGTCTGTTCACGGCCCGCAACAGTAACAATGGCCTGACTCTGCTGCTTTTCCGGTAAACTGAACAAGAAAACCGGCACCCCCCTGGTTCGCGCTATCGTTAGACTTCGCGCCCCGGGCAATGGAGAATGCAATGTTCCGCAAAATGAAACAAAACAAATTAATGCCGACTCAGGAAAAGTTTGACACCCTGATTGGCGCTACGACGGAAATTTATGGCCGTCTGGTTCTGCTTGATAGCGTGCGCATTGACGGCAAAGTGATAGGTAATATAGAAACTGCCAAAGACAAGAAAGTCACTGTCGCGATAGGCCGCTCAGGCGAAGTCTCTGGTGACATTACAGCGCATCGCGTTATGGTCGCAGGAAAAATCGAAGGCAATATCTATGCAACCGAACGCGCAGAATTCCACAAAGATTCTGAAGTCCGTGGCGATATTACCTATGGCACCATTGGTGTGGAGCATGGCGCCAAGCTGCTAGGTCTGGTGATTCAGGCGCAGAACAATTCCAGCAGCACGGCAGATGCCCAGACCGTCATCAAGATGGCTCAGGAAAAGAAATAAGATTTGCTATTGGCTTGACAGCTGACCAAGCCTGTAACGTTCAGTAAAAAATGCAGTGACATAAAAAAAGCCTGATCTGAGATCAGGCTTTTTTATTTGGCTTGCTGCTATTGTCGCTGCCAACTCAGGATTTTTTCTTGAGCTCGCCTTTGACCACACCACCACGCTGAATGGTAATGCTCTTGAAGCTGACTTTACCATCAACTACAGCGCGGCTGCCTATCGTCAAATCACGGCAATCCAGGGAACCTGAGAAATTGCCTTTGACGTTCATGGTGTCGCAAGTCACATTGCCATCCAGGACGCCAGTGACGCCAATCTGAATCGAATGCAGTGAAAGCGTACCGCGTACCGTGCCATCAATGGTCAGGTAACCGCTGGAACGAATCTCACCGATAAACTCAAAACCCTCACTGATGATGGATGGTTTGAGGTTATTCCCTGCAGGCTTGGCTAGTCCGCCGCCGTTGTGACCCTGGTCGAATTCCGGAGCGATCTCCGCCTCGACCGGCACCGGCTCAGTGGCCGCCTGACTATTGTCATTGGTGGATGCCATCTTTTCCCGTTCGTCGTTTCGTCTCTTGTTGAACACGTGTCAATGTCCTGAAATCAATAGGAACCCGAATTATTGGGCGGGCCATCGCCATCAATCTTTTGCAGCGCACCTTGCAGGTCGCCGCCTTTTTCGATCTCAATCTCAGCGTACTGCACTGAACCCAGTGCCTTACCTGTAGAACGAATAAAGAGGGATTTCTTGGCTGTCAGCGTGTCATGAATTTCACCACGCAGGTCAATGATATCGGCTGTCACTTTGCCTTTGATCACGCCAGTACTGGCAACGATCAGTTCGCGCGCTGTGATTTCCCCTTCAATGCTACCTGAGACAGAGGCAATATCAGGCACAACAAAAGTGCCGTTCAATACGACGCCTTCGCCTACCGTCAAACATCCGCTTTGATTTGAATCCGCCAACAGGGCCTCCCAGATTTCAGATAAAGAAAAATTTCTTCTGAACTAACACATTAACCAAAATTATTGCCTAACAGCAAGCTCAAACCGCATCATGCCACGACAATTTGATTCCTAAAAGGAATTATAAGGCCAATTGTTCGAAAATTTGCAAATTATTCCAAAAAATGCATTTCCTTAAAGATTTCCATATTGAAATCATATAAGCGGCAGGAGCGCAAAGAAAAAGATTTGAGCGATGTAAATGCCAGAAACCCATCATGATATTCAATTAATTTATGGCGCATATACAACATTAAAATTTGCTTTATATACTGCAGAGCAGCATAATTCAGCTGTCTCCTCTATGTCTTTTCTAAGGATATAGACTTCAGCCCGCTCACTGAGCGGGCTTTTTTTTGCCTGAAAAAAGGAAGGTGATCTGATTCAGACCCTGAGCAGGCCCAATATGTTCTGCAGCTCTGATCTGACGGTGGCCAAATCCATGGGCAATTCCAGCTCATCCTGAGTCTGAGCAGCGTCATTGGCCATACGGGTGTCGAGCTTATTACGGGCGCCGCTGATGGTGAAGCCCTGCTCGTACAACAGATCGCGTATACGACGTATCAGCAAAACTTCATGGTGCTGATAGTAACGACGATTACCGCGTCGTTTGACGGGTTTGAGTTGAGTGAATTCTTGTTCCCAGTAGCGCAGCACATGCGGCTTGACGCCGCACAGCTCACTGACTTCACCTATCGTGAAATAGCGCTTGGCGGGTATCGGAGGCAGTGGTGCCAGCAGGGGCTTAGCAGTGCGATCGTTCATTCAGCGGGATCAGCCAGCCTGGGTTGATGGATTCTGCTGGGTGACAGTGTCGACCATAGCCTTGAGTTTCTGGCTGGCGTGGAAGGTCACGACGCGACGCGCACTAATAGGGATTTCTTCCCCTGTTTTTGGATTGCGGCCGGGGCGTTGTGGCTTGTCGCGCAACTGAAAATTACCAAAGCCAGATAATTTGACGGATTCGCCGCGCTCCAGTGCATCGCGAATTTCACCAAAGAAGGTCTCTACCATGTCTTTAGCTTCGCGTTTGTTCAGTCCCACTTGCTCGAACAAGAGTTCGGCAAGTTCAGCCTTAGTCAGCGTGGGGAGCTCTTTCTCGGCGCGTGTACGTGCCTCAGAGGCTAGCACTGCACGTCCAAGGTCAGCAGCAAGAACGGATTCCATTTCGGCAGGATTACTGTGATTCATGATGTCTGTATTGACTGAACAGTCTGGCTTATTTTCTCAGCATGGCGTCATGCTGCTTCTGAACAGCCTCGACCAGCGCTGCTATTGCAGCGTCCACCGATTCGTCCTGCAGGGTGCTTTGAGTATCTTGCATGGTGATACGGAAAGCAAGACTTTTCTCGTCCGAAGCGAGACCTTTTCCACGATATTCATCAAATAAAACAATGTGTTGCATGATCCGGCATGCAGGATTGTTATGACTTTCAGAATGGAAGGTATCCACAATCGCCTGTACCTGAACCGTTTGCTTGACTAGCAAGGCCAGATCCCTGACAACCGCCGGAAATTTTGAAATCTCTTGGTAGTGAGGTACCCGTCTCTGCTGTAAAGCCTGAGCGTCGATTTCAAACAATACCGGCGCCAAAGGGAGTTCCAGCTGCTGCTGCAACTTGGGGTGCAATTCGCCGATAAAACCGATGATCTTTCCGCCCAGCGCCACGCTGGCCGCACGGCCAGGATGCAAAGCAGGATGGACCAGCGATTCAAAACGCAAAGTCAGCGGCGCAAACAAGGCTTCCAGATCAGCCTTCACATCAAAATAATCAACCGCACTGGCAGGCTGCCCCCACTGTTCTTCTGTGACAGGGCCATAGGCCAAAGCTGCCACCCGTTTGGGCTGATCGATGCCAGCCACCGACAGTGGGCCGTCCTGAACAGCACTGTTCTTGTGAAATACAGCGCCTATCTCAAACACACGCACGCGCGAGGCTTTGCGATTGAGGTTGTAGCGTACATTGGCAATCAGGCCGCTGATAAGCTGCGAGCGCATCACGCTCATCTGACTAGCAATCGGATTAAGCAGACGTATAGGATCAGCATTGCCTGCGAAATCACGCTCGGCTTCTTCTTCGACAAAACTGAAATTCACCACTTCCTGATAATCCAGATCGGCCAGCTGACGGCGTATCGTAAATAGTGAACGCGTTTGCTCGGCCGGAAGGCGTATTGCATGCGCCGCAACCGGCGGCAAAGCAGGAATATTTTCGAATCCGTACACACGCGCTATTTCTTCGATCAGATCTTCCTCGATCTCGATATCGAAGCGATAGCTGGGTGCTGTAACGAAAAACACCTCATCCTTCTGGGTAAACACCAGACCAAGACGGGTAAAGATATCGGCAATGATGGCGGCTGTCAGGGGAACGCCAATGATCTTGGAGGCGCGGGCAACGCGCAGTTGCACCGGCTCACGCTTGGGCAGGTTTGTCACCTGATCATCCACAGGGCCAACCTGCGTCTGTCCCGGCACACCACAAATGTCTATCAGCAGTGCCGTGATGCGTTCGATATGCTCGACTGTCGTCGCAAAATCCACACCGCGCTCGAAACGATGCGCTGCGTCAGTAGAAAAATTATAGCGACGCGCCCTGCCCTGCATGGCTTGCGGCCACCAAAACGCCGCTTCCAGATAAATATTTGTAGTCTCTAAAGACACCGAAGTCGCATCGCCGCCCATGATGCCGGCCAGTGATTCCACCGCTTTTTCGTCAGCGATGACACCCACCCACTCGTCGAGTGCAACGGTGTTGCCATTCAATAGTTTCAGACTTTCGCCCTGCTGACCCCAGCGTACATTCAGGCCGCCGTGAATCTTGTCTAGATCGAAAACATGGGTAGGACGACCCAACTCAAGCATCACATAATTAGAAATATCCACCAGTGCCGAGATAGGACGCTGACCGCTGCGCTCGAGTCGCTGCTTCATCCACTGCGGTGTCTCTGCTTTTGCATTCAGTCCGCGTATCACACGACCAGAAAAACGGCCGCATAGATCAGGCGCGCTGATGGTCACGGGCAGGGTTTCGTTCAGCGTCACCGCTACTGGCGTGAATGCTGGCGTGGTCAGTTTTGCGCCTGTCAGCGCAGTGACTTCGCGCGCCACACCCATGACGGACAAGCAGTCCGCACGGTTTGGTGTGAGCTTGATGGTCAGCTTCACATCATTAAGCTCGTAATAATCACGGAAAT
>CAIQLE010000298.1 GCA_903872555.1 uncultured bacterium | reverse complement strand
GGATAACTAAGCAACCGAACTACAGATTTTTTTATGTGCCGCCATAAGCATGAATCTGATTGCCTGAACGTGCATTGATCTGCACATTGAAGGACACAATAATGCGGTCCTTCTCACCTTCATAAGCCATGGCCTTATGCGGCAAGTAAGATGGGAAGATGACCAGCATGCCTTCTTCCGGCTGTATGTCCATGCTATTGGTCTGCAGATAGGCATTCCCCATGTCCATATAAGCCCCGCCCTGAAACTGGGTATAAGGGCCGTAAAAGCGGGTGACGCCGTTTAACTCTCCGAGAACCGCATGCTGATGACGTCGCTCAGCAGGATCGATCTGCAGGTAGTACACACCTGACCAGGAGCAATTGCCATGGGTATGTACATCGTGAAAAGCCTGCCCATTCTGTATCTGAAACCAGCATCCTGCGAAACGCAAATCCAGTGACAGCTTACCGGCAGGCCAGGACTGAGCATTCGCCTGTTTAGCGATTTTTTGTACCGAGCCCGCGATGAAATTTAAGAGCGTCGCAAACTCAGGTAATTGCATACGCTCTATCAGATCATCCGAACTGGCATAAAAGCCACCTGACTTGCCGTTATCCTGCGTAGCGCGCATCGCCGTCAGGGCGCGCACTAACACAGGATGAATCTCTGCAGCATCAGGGCATCGTTGTATTTCTATAGGTATGGGCCAGAGCGCCTGCATCAGCTTGTCGTCATCAGTGGCATCGTGAGTTTCCAGCCCGTTCTTTTTTCAAAGGCAGCCAGATCTTCGGGTGTATCGATGTCGAGTATGAAGCGGTCATTCTCGGTGACATGCTTATGCACCAGTGCAGGATGATCATCAATAAATTTGCGGCAGCCGATTTTCTGATCGGTGGCCATCAGTTCAGCAATCATTTCACCGGAAAAGACAACGGGGTTGCCTCTCTGCCCATGTACTTCGGGATACACAATCGATGTCTCAGGCGGGCGCTTCTTATAGGCAGAAATAAGTTCGGTTAATTCTGCACTACCGAGCAGGGGCTGGTCTGCGAGCACCACCAGCACCACATCAAATTTACTGCCCAGAGCTTCCAGTCCGCGTCTGACGGAGGATTGCTGTCCTGCTTCAGGATTCGGATTGCGCACGACGGTAACGGGAAAGGTTTCAACCGCAGGTTCAATCTCGGCATGGTGATAGCCGGTCACAACCACGACTTCATCGATACCGCCACCACTTAGTGCGATCAAATGACGGTTAATCAAAGGCACGCCCTGCAGGCGCAATAAACATTTGGGCACACTCCCCAGACGCGATCCCTCACCGGCGGCCAGCAACACAGCGCCTACTCGCAGACGCTCATACAAACCGCCGCCCTGTTTCATTAAACAAGCCATTGACTACTCCCTAGAATTTTTTAATTGCTGCACATCTTTTTTTACCTGAGATGGACCAGACGATCCAGACTCTCTAAGGTATTGAGTGCCATGAAGTCAGTGATTAAATGACGACTTCTCAGCATCGCCTCTGAACCCGGCACTTCCTTATTCGGATGCAGCCAGTATATTTTAGCGCCGCGCTGTCTGACAGCCTTGATGGCGCGTTCCGTCTCCTCGGGGGGATCGGTGTCGTAGCCATCAGAAAGAACATACACCAAATCTCTGTTACCCAAAGCGCGACCCACATGCACCTTCAGAAAGGTCTGCATATTCGTCGCTATCTTGGTGCCACCGCCAAAACCAAAAGTGACGGCATTAATTTTTTCCTGCACCCGGCCACTGTTACGATTCAAGAGCTGAGTAATCTCGCTGATACGGGTATGAAACACGAACACCCGCGCATGTAATACCTGACTAAAGGCACGACCTATACGCAGAAAAAACGGGGCATGCGCTTCCATTGATTTACTGACGTCGACCAGCACATAAATGCGCGGCATGATCTGATCGCGCTGCTTTCTTTTCAGCCTGAGCAGTTCGCCCCCAGTGGATAAGCTCTGCCTGATCGTGGACGGCACATCAATGCGCTGGGTCTGGTGGGTGTGTATCCACTTGCGGATTAATTTTCTGCGCAGACGCTGCTCGAGCGGTCGGATATAGGATTCCAGCTTGTCTATATCTTCCGGCATCCATTTCTTGAAATCCTGATGCAAGGGATCGACCTTGCTTGCGCCGCCCATCGCCTGCTGGCTCTCAATACCATCGCCCTGTCCGCCCTGAAAATCCAGTCCGACGGAAGGCTTGGCTTCGCCAGTCGGGGCTTCCATACCCGCATGCATTTGCTCGACCAATTGCTTGAGTGATTTGGATTTTTTCTGACTACCAATGCTGCGCGTACTGCCGCGCACCTTATGTGGAAACCAGAAGGTTTCGAACAGATCAGGATATTTGCGCCACTGGTCTGCAGTGGAACAGGCGATGCTGCGCCAGCAGGATTTGAGACTGGGATAATGTCTGGGCTCCAGCTTCATAGCGATGCG
>CAIQLE010000297.1 GCA_903872555.1 uncultured bacterium | reverse complement strand
CAGCAAAACCCCTTATAATCCAAGACCTTAACAAACCGGCTCCTGTTCCCCGCGTCGCAGAGCACAGCTCGCACGCTATAGCGCCGAATTTTCGGCGTCACCCCAGCCGTTTTTCATTTATGGCAATCAAACACTTTCTGCAATTTGCTGATTTAAGCCTCGACGAGTTCGATTACCTTATCGAGCGCACGAAGATCATCAAGCGCAAATTCAAAAACTACGAGCCCTACCATCCGCTGCTGGACAGAACGCTGGTGATGGTCTTCGAAAAAAATTCCACTCGCACCCGACTCTCCTTTGAAGCGGGCATGCATCAACTGGGCGGCGCCGCCATCTATCTGAACACGCGTGACAGTCAGCTCGGTCGTGGCGAACCGGTAGAAGATGCGGCGCAGGTCATGTCACGCATGTGCGACATCATCATGATCCGCACCTTCGGTCAGGAAATCATTGAACGCTTTGCCGCGAACTCGCGCGTACCCGTCGTCAACGGTCTGACCAATGAACATCATCCCTGCCAGGTGTTTGCCGATGTCTTCACCTATATCGAGCATCGCGGCTCCATCGCTGGCCGCACGGTGGCTTGGGTGGGCGATGCCAACAATATGCTGTATTCCTGGCTGCAGGCTGCTGAAGTGTTTGGTTTTCATGTGAATGTCTCGACGCCGGCAGGCTATGACATTGATCCTGCACTGGTATCGGCAAGCAATCAGCGCTACACCGTTTTCAAGCATCCGGCGGATGCCTGCGAAGGCGCTGATCTGGTGACAACGGATGTCTGGACCAGCATGGGCTATGAAGAAGAAAATGCAGCGCGTCTGAAAGCCTTCGAAGGCTGGATCGTTGACGAAGCCAAAATGAAGCGCGCCAACAAGGATGCCCTGTTCATGCACTGCCTGCCCGCACATCGCGGCGAAGAAGTCTCCGCCGGTGTCATCGATGGCCCTCAATCAGTGGTGTGGGACGAAGCAGAGAACCGCCTTCACGTACAGAAAGCCTTGCTCGAGTATCTGGTGCTCGGCAAAGTCTGAACCTTATTTTGACTCTTTGAATCACGGGAAATTACAAGCATGAGCGACATCAAGAAAGTCGTCCTCGCCTATTCGGGCGGACTGGACACCTCGGTCATCCTGAAATGGCTGCAAGACAATTACCACTGCGAGATCGTTACTTTCACAGCGGACTTAGGTCAGGGCGAAGAGCTCGAGCCGGCACGCGCCAAGGCCATCAAATTCGGCATCAAGCCTGAGAATATTTACATTGATGATCTGCGCGAAGAATTCGTGCGCGATTTCGTCTTCCCTATGTTCCGCGCCAATACGGTGTACGAAGGTGAGTATCTGCTGGGCACCTCGATTGCACGTCCACTGATTGCAAAACGCCTGATTGAAATCGCCCGCAAAACCGGCGCGGACACTATCTCGCATGGCGCAACCGGCAAAGGCAATGATCAGGTTCGCTTTGAACTCGGCGCTTATGCGCTGATGCCGAATGTAAAAGTCATTGCGCCCTGGCGCGAATGGGATTTGCTGTCGCGTGAAAAACTGTTGAAGTATGCCGAAGACGCCGGCATCGCTATCGACATGAAACACAAGAACGGTGGCGCACCTTATTCCATGGATGCCAACCTCTTGCACATCAGTTTTGAAGGCCGCCATCTGGAAAACCCCAGCGCGGAAGCAGAAGAGTCCATGTGGCGCTGGACGGTCAGCCCTGAAGCGGCTCCCGATGCAGCTGAATATCTGGACCTTGAATACGAACACGGCGACATCGTTGCACTGAACGGCAAAAAAATGTCGCCTGCAGCGGTACTCACCGAGCTGAATCGCCTGGGCGGCAAGCACGGCATAGGCCGCCTTGATCTGGTCGAAAATCGTTACGTGGGCATGAAGTCACGCGGCTGCTATGAAACGCCCGGCGGCACCATCATGCTGCGCGCACACCGCGCGATTGAGTCGATCACACTGGACCGCGAAGTGGCGCATCTGAAAGATGATCTGATGCCGCGTTATGCCTCGCTGATCTATAACGGCTACTGGTGGGCACCGGAGCGCGTTGCGCTGCAGACCCTGATCGACCATACACAAAGCAGCGTGAATGGCTGGGTACGCATCAAACTCTACAAGGGCAATGTGATCGTGGTCTCTCGTGATTCTAAGACTGATTCACTGTTTGACCAGAACATCGCGACCTTTGACGAAGATGGTGGCGCCTATGATCAGGCCGATGCCGGTGGCTTTATCAAACTCAATGCACTGCGCATGCGCATTGCAGCTAATGCACGCCTGAAGCGCGGCAAATAAATAATAAGGAAAAAATATGAGCACTCAATTCGATAACGTCAGCGTCGTCAAAAAAGCGAATGTCTTTTTCGATGGCAAATGCATCTCTCACAATGTGCTGTTTGCTGATGGCACAAAAAAATCCGTAGGCGTGATTTTCCCTTCATCGCTAGTTTTCAATACCGGCGCGCCGGAAATCATGGAAATCAACGGCGGCAAATGCCGTGTGCGCCTGAAAGGCGAAACTGAATGGAAGACCTACGAAGCGGGTCAGAGCTTTGACGTACCCGGCAACTCAAGTTTCGATATCGAGACCAGCGAGATGCTGGATTATGTCTGTCACTTCGGCTGATATCTGTAAAGCTCAGTGATCAGACGATCACGGGCTCGGTTTCCAGCATGACGCCAAACCGCAGCGCGACATCTTCACGGATGCGTGCTGCGAGCTGCAACACTTCCTGCCCGCTCGCACCTCCGCGATTCACCAGCACCAGCGCCTGTGTCTCATGCACGCCGGCTGCGCCCAGCGACTTACCCTTCCAGCCACACTGATCAATCAGCCAGCCAGCAGCGAGCTTGAAGCTGCCATCTTTTTGCACATAGCTGACCAGCTGCGGATGCAGCACCAGCAAAGCGGACTGCTGCTGCGCACTCACTACCGGGTTTTTAAAAAAACTGCCTGCATTGCCTATGATGGCCGGATCGGGCAACTTGCGACGACGGATCGCGATCACCGCGGCGCTGATATCAGTGGCAAGAGGGTTAGTGATGCCCTGAACTTCAAGCTCCGCTGAGAGCTCGGCATATTTCAGATTCGCTTGCCACTGCTTAGGTAGTGCGAAGCTGACATCCAGAATCACTGCACGGTCACGCAAGCGATGCTTGAAGACGCTGTCGCGATAGCCAAAGGCGCAATCTTCACGTGTCAGTGTCAGCAGTTCTCCGGTAGAGAAATCAAAGGCTGTCAGTGAATGAAAAAAATCTGCCAGCTCAGCACCATAGGCGCCGATATTCTGAATCGGTGAGGCACCCACGCTGCCCGGTATCAGCGATAAATTTTCCAGACCGGGTATGCCCTGCGCCAGCGTCCATTGCACCAGACCATGCCAGCTTTCACCGGCCTGTGCACGCACCATGACATGGCTATCCGACTCGCCCGCGATCTCCATACCAAGGTTAGCCATATGCAGCACCAGTCCCTCAAAATCCCGGGTCAGGAGCAGATTGCTGCCACCGCCCAGAACCAACCTCGGCATGGCCGACAGCACCGCATCTTGCTGCACGGCCTGCAGCTGTGCCACGCTTTGTACTGGCAGATAGCACTGGGCACGGGCATCAATACCCAGGGTATTCATGCTGCGCAGCGACTGTTGGTGTTGCAGAGGAAGGACTGAGCTCATAGGCGCCAGATTATACCGACCGTCAGGCAAGTCCCCGTCAGCCTGCGGTTTTCAGCTAGAATGCGCGGCATTGAATATGAGTTTCAGGAGGAATGCTTCATGCCATCATTTGACGTTGTATCCGAAGCCAGTCAGGTCGAAGTCAAGAATGCGGTCGACCAGGCCAACAAGGAAATCACCACCCGCTTTGACTTTAAAGGCAGCGATGCCCGCGTCGAACAAAAGGAACGCGAGCTGACGGCCTACGCAGACAGTGAATTTCAGCTGAGTCAGGTACGCGACGTACTAACGGGAAAAATGAGTAAGCGTAATGTCGACGTACGCTTTCTGGATCTGGGCAAGATAGAGAAGATTGGTGGCGACAAGGTCAAACAAGTCATCAAGATCAAGAATGGCATTGAGTCTGAAGCCGCCAAGAAAATTCAGCGCCTAATCAAAGACAGCAAGATCAAGGTGCAGGCCAGCATTCAGGGTGATGCACTGCGCGTGACCGGCACTAAACGTGATGATCTGCAATCGACGATTGCTATGCTGAAGAAAGATGTGACTGATTTGCCGCTGGAATTTAATAATTTCCGTGACTGATAGTACAACGATGAAATCAAGAAGGCCGGTACCGAACCGGCCTTTTTCATTTGCACCGTCTAGCAGCTCAGTTATTATTGCCTGACAGACGTAGTCAGATTATCCAACACCTTCACGCTTCTATCCTAGTCAATACAACATTCAGAAATATACTGACCGCCGTAGTCCGGCTCTCCGGAATCCATACGATAAGCAGCCTGTTTAGCGTATTGCTTGGCATTCACTGAGCATTTTTCTTTTCGCGCACTACAAGGTTAGGATCGCTCGATGGAATTTTTGGCGATAGGGTTGCCATAAACCTTTGCTGCAGAGCATCCACCTTTGCCAATAAATAATTATCCCGACCATAGTTCGTCTGCCCATCAGCAGGACCAATAAGTTCCGAAGATGGCAAAGCGGATTTCAACGGGTTGTGCACCTCACCCCTGGCCCGAGCCAAAAATTGACTCCTACCAAATTCACTCCCTGCAACCAGCGCAGAAAATCCAAGGATGGCAGATATGGCGATCTCTTTGAAGCTTCCTTCCAGACTTGAAATTGGGTTTCTTAAAATACCTCTGTTTTCCAAAGTTTCACCGTCATCGTCCAAACGGGAAACAACTGACATGATCAGGTGCTCATAGTTCTTGCTGAAAAACTGCAGCAGTTCATCTTCGTCGTCAATGCAGCATTCAGTAGGCAAAGATGCAAGCAAACCCGTTTCCGGAATGGGTTTGGACGAAGCATAAACAAAATAATGCTTTCCTGATGCACTAGGAGAGAATCCGCATGATGCGACATGCACGGCGGCCATGATTTCCTCGCCCCGGTTCTTACAGAATTTATCTTTACTGGGCTTTTCAGTCAGTTCGCGTACATGATCCCTGTTTTGAATTCCAAGCATTGTCAGTTGCGCTTCAGTTTTCTCCGGGGTCTGATCTCCTCGCATGGCTCTTCCAAAGATTGTGGCAACGCCCCTTACCAAAGATCGAGCTCCACAGGCATATAGTCTGGCTGACTTTAAGGTTTTCTCTTCAATCAGCTCCATACCCACATACATCTTTTCTCCTGCCGGGCTATAGCATTCGGAAACAAATAAATTGGCACCTAGCTTTTTGTAAGGTTTGCTTAGCCGGTTAATTCCAACATCCGCATCGACCTCTGCAACCACCTTCTCCGCTGGCAATCTAGAAGCCTCATCCGGAATGAAAAGTTCTTTCCGTTTTGCTGTGTATGACTTGAGGGCAGGCGCGGAAGGAAGCCCCTCAATTTCTAAAGGCTTTTTCTGTTCAGTTGGAATTTTACTATTTGTGGCTAGAGTATTTACATCTGGCGATGCCGGAATATTCTGCAAAATGGACTCCCCGAGATGACTCATGGCATAAGCAAGGCTCACAGCTCAATAATCCACGACCTACCTGCCGGAGTTGAGTAACTTACTTGCCGCTGGAGTTCAACAACTTCAGGGACTGACGGTCCTATGCAAAAGAAAAAGCCGCTTTAGCGGCTTTTTCTTTTACATCACATGACATCCTTCCGCGTCCGGAGCAGCAGATTTATGCAGGTGCAATTTCACACCGTAAATTGCTTTATCAAAGGCAGTTTTCTCTTCTTTTGTTACAGCCTTAGTTATAGGATCGATCAGGGGCAACAAATTAACAGCATTTTCAGGGGTAAACTGTTTTATGCATTCAATCAGATCCAGCACTAGTGTGGCTCGGTAAATCTGTGGGATTTCTTCATAGTCCTCACTCAGCTTCAGGGCAATGACTTTAAATTGCTTCGAGCAATCGCTACTATTTTCGTGCAGACGAATTGCTTCTATACATGCTCCAAGCCAAGCAACTGATTTCGGCGGGTAAGGCATGGGGACTGTATCCACTCCCGTCTTTCCAGCAGACTGACTACCCCTCAGATACTGCTCAATAAATTTGAACGACTGACAGGGATTGGCTTTGATGAAAATCGACCCTTCGGGAAAAAATTTGCAAAACCATTTTGCTCGGATCTGTTGTACGAGCTGTAGTACTTCATCCGGTTCAGAGTCCGAAGTTTGGCACGCCCCAAAGTAGATCTGCCTGAATGCCAGACTTTGCTGCTCTTCACTGAAGCTCGCATGTCCTGCAAAATCTTGCAGAGATTCCCAAATCCGCAATTTTTCATTCAAAGACAACTGCACGTGCGCGGAGCCCAGCCACTTACAAAAACTGCTAAGCATGGAAAATGCCCGATCAGCGCTGCCTTCCGATAAAGCTTTACTAATACCTGCTATGCCGATCTCAATTGCGCGCTGTGTAAGACTGATGTTGAGCGAATGATTTACGCCAGACAATTGTGCTATGTCTTCCGCATTCAGAAAATGGCAAATCATTTCGAGCAGCTCAGGCGGAATGCTATCCAGCGCTATGCTGATTGGGTACTCATTACGCTGTGTAGCTTGAACTTTGTCCATGGCTGATTCCTTTGAAAATCAGGTCAGTCACTGCACGGTCGCTACAGTTCCACTGCAAAAAAAAGCCACGCAATGCGTGGCCTTTTCGTAAGCGATGCGCTTTATTCGCTCTTGGACAAACGACGCTGGCGTACTGCAGCTGCCAGACCTTCCAGCACTTTCACGCTGCTGTCCCAGTCGATACAGCCATCGGTAATGGACTGACCGTAAGTGAGTTCCTTGCCCGGCACCAGATCCTGACGACCTCCAACCAGATGGGACTCGACCATCACACCAACGATGCGATCATCACCACCTGCCACTTGCGTAGCAATGTCGGCGCAGACCGGTACCTGGTTCTCTGGTTTCTTCGAGCTGTTTGCATGCGAAGCATCCACCATCAGGCGTGCAGCCAGACCGGCTGCAGCGATGTCCTTGCAAGCAGCATCGACGCTGGCAGCATCATAGTTGGGCGCTTTGCCACCGCGCAGAATGATGTGGCAGTCTTCGTTGCCATTGGTAGAGACGATGGCTGAATGGCCGGCCTTGGTCACCGACAGGAAATGGTGAGGCTGGGAAGCAGCCTTGATGGCATCGACGGCGATTTTGACGTTGCCATCTGTACCGTTCTTGAAGCCCACGGGGCAGGACAGGCCGGACGCCAGTTCACGGTGTACTTGTGACTCGGTGGTACGTGCACCGATCGCGCCCCAGCTAATCAGGTCAGCGATATATTGCGGGCTGATCACATCCAGAAATTCGCTGCCTGCAGGCAGACCGAGTTCATTAATGTTCATCAGCACTTCACGCGCAATACGCAAACCATCATTGATGCGGAAGCTGCCATCCATGTGCGGGTCATTGATCAGACCTTTCCAGCCCACCGTGGTGCGCGGTTTTTCGAAGTACACACGCATGACGATCTCAAGGTCATCTTTCAGACGGTCACGCTGCTCCATCAGGAGGCGCGCATAGTCCATCGCTGCCTTGGTATCGTGAATCGAGCAGGGACCGATCACGACCATCAGCCTGTCATCCTGACCGTGCAATATGCGGTGCAGCGATGTGCGGGCATTGGCGGTGACGGTAGCTATCTTCTCTGAACAGGGAAATTCCCGGATCAGATGCGACGGTGGCGTCAGTTCCTTCAATTCTCTAATCCTCAGGTCATCGGTACGTGGCATGGTCTCTCCAGGAATGTTCATTACGTATAAAAAAAAGACCGCCATTCCTGGCGGTCTTTAAGATTCGGTCTGTGTTCTGCGCTTTTACGTGAACTTACCGCTTCTCCACCGCCTCGGGGCTGGAATAGCTAAAGTACGTATAAAAGTGGAAGCGCAGAGCTAACATCGATTTCTCACACTTCAGGTTAAACAGAATTCAGATGGTGCTATAAATTGCGGGATTTGGCAAGCTGCGATACCAAATCGACAATTGCACGCCTTCTCAGGCAGGCTTCACAGTCAAGCTCGCTCTGCTTTAAGCCGTACCGCCCACCGTCAGCTCTTCTATCCTCAGAGTAGGCTGGCCCACGCCGACCGGCACGCTCTGTCCGTCTTTGCCACACACGCCCACGCCGGAATCAAGCCTGAGGTCATTGCCAATCATGGAGACACGGTTGAGCACATCTGGGCCGTTGCCGATCAGGGTTGCGCCCTTCACGGGATAAGCCAGCTTGCCGTCTTCAATCATCCAGGCTTCGCTGGCAGAGAAAACAAATTTACCATTCGTAATGTCGACCTGACCACCACCAAAATTCACGGCATACAGGCCATGCTTGACTGAAGCGACGATTTCTTGCGGATCACGGTCGCCGGCAAGCATATAAGTATTGGTCATGCGCGGCATGGGCAAATGCGCATAGGACTCGCGACGGCCATTACCCGTCGGTGGCATCTTCATTAAACGTGCATTCAGTGTGTCCTGAATATAGCCACGCAAGATGCCGTCCTCGATCAGGGTCGTGCACTGGGTAGGATGACCTTCATCATCCACATTTAATGAACCACGACGATCCGCGATCGTGCCATCGTCCACCACCGTCACACCCTTGGCAGCAACCCGCTCACCTATGCGGCCAGAGAAGGCGCTCGATCCCTTGCGGTTGAAATCACCTTCAAGTCCATGACCGATAGCTTCATGCAACAGCACACCAGGCCAGCCCGGGCCAAGTACCACGGTCATAGGTCCGGCTGGCGCAGGACGCGCCTCGAGGTTGACCAGCGCCGCGTTCACAGCTTCGCTCGCATACTGCTCCAGCAATGCTTCGTCAAAGTAAGCAAAATCATAGCGACCACCACCACCGGATGAACCGACTTCACGCCGCCCGTCCTGCTCTGCTATGACAGTCAGGGACAGTCGAACTAGTGGACGTATGTCAGCGGCAATCACGCCGTCGCTGCGCACCACCAACACCACATCATGCTCACCCGCCAGACCGGCCATCACTTGTACGATGCGAGGATCTTTGGCGCGCGCAATACGCTCCACACGCTCCAGCAGTTTCACTTTAGCGGTTGCATCAAGTGAGGTAAAAGGATCATTCGGCAGATACAGCGAACGGGCTGAACCCGCCTGTATGGCCGAGGCTACCTTGATCTTGCCAGCGCCCTGACGCGCAATGGTGCGCGTCGCTGCAGCGGCTTCCAGTAAGGCACGCTCAGAGATTTCATCGGAATAAGAGAAAGCCGTTTTATCGCCCGAGATTGCACGCACGCCCACGCCCTGATCAATCGAAAAGCTGCCGGTCTTGACGATGCCTTCTTCCAGGCTCCAGCTTTCGCTCTTGGTGAACTGGAAGTACAAGTCAGCGTAATCGACTTTATGCGTAAAGATAGAACCCAAGACCTTCAGCAAGCGGCCTTCATCCAGACCATTCGGTGTCAGCAATAAGTTGCTGGCAATGTTTTGGGTTTGCAGATTGGGTTCTATGAGTTTCATGGGGTGGGCTGCCTGATATCAATGCTGTGAGGTGATTTTACTGGATAGTGCCACTGCCCGCTGAAGGCAGATGCCTAGAGCTTACGGTGTTGCAGGGCTGGCAGGCTGGCTCGCACACCTGCCATGTGATCGAGGTTCATCTCACCGATGACCACGCCCTCGCCCTCGGGCTGAAGGGCGCGTATCTCGCCCCAGGGATCGATCAGCATGCTGTGTCCCCAGGTGCGGCGGCCATTCTGGTGTTGCCCGCCCTGAGCGGCTGCCAGCACGTAACACTGATTTTCTATGGCGCGGGCGCGCAGCAGAATTTCCCAGTGAGCGCGACCGGTGGTGTAGGTAAATGCTGAGGGCACGACCATCAGATCACACGCACCCATGGCGCGATACAGTTCCGGGAAACGCAGGTCGTAACAGACCGACAGTCCAATACGGGCCAAGGGAGTCTCCAATACGGCGACCTTGCTGCCTGCAAGAATGGTGCGCGACTCATCGAAAGATTCTTCACCCCGCGCAAAGCCAAATAAATGCATCTTGTCGTAACGGGCAACAAGCTCACCCT